>NZ_JBMPPD010000043.1:0-30762 GCF_049339825.1 Undibacterium sp. RuRC25W
TCCAACCCGGTGCCCACTGGAACGGGCAGCCGTCACCTCAACCCGAGATCATCAAACTGTTTCAAACAGGACCAGACGTTTGATTGTGATCACTCGGCTGTCATGAATAATCCCTGTGTTTTATGGCCTGAGTCAAAGACCATTTGCGCATTCTTTCTGAATATGGGGAAAAGATCGCGCCATGGAAATGGCACATGGATTAATGGCGGTAATGGCAGTCGAAACGTCGAAAATCTTTTCCCCATCGAAAATTGAGTTAAGGGCAATTAAAGATGCAAAGCCTAAGAAAGATGGAAAGCTACCAAAAAAATACTACGGATTATCAATGCGGAAATTATGGAATTAGATGAGGATTTTATTGGTGCAGTTGGTTTGGTTCAATTTGTTGATAACGCAATTAAGGCGATAAATAAAGGGCAAATTCTAGGAGGAAGTACAATTTTTGAAAAGGCATTTTGTGCAGCGATAGCGCCTATTTTTAAACTAATTACCGAGGTAAGGTCAAGCTAGGAATACGCCTGTTTTCCTGTTCATTAAATAGTGGAAAATTAGGAAAACGGGATCAGCATTACCTCATCATATTAAATCGTCTTTGCAGATCCCGCCCACACACCATATTAGTGGGAATGCCCACACCCACCCGCCTTCATCGGCATAGGCGCGTCACGCCCAGTTTCACCCGCAAACCCTGCTTCTTGCAAACGCTGAACATAATCCTGCCATAACTGCGCCTGGTTATCACCCAGCCAGTATAAATAATCCCACGTAAAGATCCCAGAATCATGCGCATCGGAGAATAAAGGCTTGACCGCATAATTGCCAACTGGCTTGATCCCGACTAAACCGACTTCGCGTTTGCCTGTCTGCAGGGTTTCTTGCCCAGGTCCGTGACCTTTCACTTCAGCTGATGGCGAATACACGCGCATCAGTTCAAAGGGAATAGAAAATTCTTTGCCGTCATCAAAAGTGATTTCCAATACCCGTGACTGGGTACGGGCATTGAGTGAGGTTGGCTGGACTTTATTGGAACTCATATTTTTATTTCAATCAATTCAGTTAATGCGATTATTTCAGTCAGCTCAGACGGGCACTCAGTTCATTGCGTAATTGCGGCAATAAACTGCGACGCGCCTCAACGATGGTCTGTTCAGGCACTTCTACATTGGCTGCCGCCCAGACTGGATTCGGGAAATGGGCATCATCTGTGTAGCGCGGGATCAAGTGCCAGTGCAAATGCGGAACCATATTACCAAAACTCGCGAGATTCATTTTGTGCGGCTGCATAATGGCACGAATCGCTGATTCCGTCTTCCACACCACCTGCATCAACACATTTCTGTCGGTCTCATTGAGGTCTGTCATCTCTTTCACATGCGCAGTCCAGATCACGCGGCAAAACCCTGGGTAGTTCGCGTCATCCACCAGAATGACGCGCCACTGGGCGTTACTGACAACAACATCACCGCGGCTGACATCGCATAGTTCACACTCTGCGGCGGTAGGTGTCACGTTACTCACACTCACACCAACACCCTTTCAATGCCACCGTTATTCGCTTTAGCAACGTATTCCGGCATCCAATTCTCACCAAGAATATGTTTCGCCATTTCAACCACGATGTAATCGGCATCGGTATTGCTATCGTCGTTATAACGCGACAAACCTTGCAGACAAGATGGGCAGGAAGTCAGAATCTTGACATCACCTGTAAAGCCATCAGCGCGCAATTTATCCGCGCCTTTGATCATCTCACTCTCTTTACGGAAGCGAATCTGCGTCGAAATATCCGGACGCGTTACTGCTAACGTGCCCGATTCACCACAGCAACGATCATTTTTCTCAATCTTCACGTCGCCATTACTTCCGGTAATCAGCGCATTGACCGTTTTTAACGGATCTTGCAATTTCATCGGTGTGTGGCAAGGATCGTGGTACATATAACGGGTACCAGTGACGCCTTCGAGTTTGACGTTCTTCTCCATGAGGTACTCATGGATGTCGACGATACGGCAACCTGGAAAAATCTTATCAAACTCATAGGTCGACAACTGGTCGTAGCACGTACCACAAGAAACAATGACCGTTTTAATGTCCAGATAATTGAGGGTGTTCGCCATGCGGTGGAACAAGACACGATTATCGGTCATCATTTTTTCCGCTTTATCAAACTGACCGCTACCTCGTTGCGGATAACCGCAGCACAGGTATCCTGGCGGCAGCACCGTCTGAACACCCACATTCCACAACATCGCTTGTGTGGCTAATCCTACCTGCGAGAACAAACGTTCTGAACCACAGCCAGGGAAATAAAACACGGCCTCTGTATCGGCAGTCGTCGTTTGTGGATTGCGGATAATTGGTACGACTTTATCGTCTTCAATGTCGAGCAACGCACGCGCTGTTTTCTTGGGCAGATTACCCGGCATTTTTTTGTTGATAAAGTGAATCACCTGCTCTTTAATCGGTGCTTTACCCACACTGGCCGGTGGTGCTTTGGTCTGCTTTTTAGCAAACTTCTTCAGCAAGTCATGACCGAAGCGCTGCGCTTTATAGCCCCAGCCGATCATCACTTGACGAGTCATGTTGATGGTTGCTGGATCTGTCGCATTCAAAAAGAACATCGATGCGGCTGTACCCGGATTAAATTTCTTCTGCCCCATTTTACGCAGCAGATTGCGCATGTTCATCGAGACATCACCGAAGTCGATATCAACTGGGCAAGGATTCACACATTTGTGGCAGACCGTGCAGTGATCAGCCACATCCGAGAACTCATCCCAATGTTTGATAGAGACGCCACGACGGGTCTGCTCTTCGTATAAAAATGCTTCGACCAATAAGGAGGTCGCCAGAATTTTATTACGTGGTGAATACAGCAGATTAGCGCGTGGGACATGCGTCGCACACACTGGCTTACATTTACCGCAACGCAAACAATCTTTCACGCTGTTGGCAATGGCACCGATATCACTTTGCTGCATGATCAAGGACTCATGTCCCATCAGACCAAACGAAGGCGTGTACGCATTACGTAAATCCGCTGCAAACTCAGGCAAGTTGAGCAGTTTGCCTTTGTTAAAACGACCTTCAGGATCGATACGCAATTTGTACGAACGAAAATCTTTGATCTCGTCTTCCGTCAAGAATTCTAACTTGGTGATACCAATACCATGCTCACCCGAGATCACACCATTGAGTGACCGCGCCAGCACCATGATGCGCGCCACTGCGTGATGTGCGACCTGTAGCATGTCGTAGTCATCGGAGTTTACTGGCAAGTTGGTATGGACGTTACCATCGCCGGCATGCATATGTAAGGCGACAAAGACGCGGCTACGCAGTACTTTTTTGTGCAAAGCGACGCACTCATCAAGGATGAGTTTAAACGCTGCGCCATTAAAGATCTGACGCAAATGCGCGCGGACTTCGGTCTTCCAAGAAACTCTAACCGTTCTGTCCTGAACAACTGAAAACACCGTCGCATCTGGCTGACGCTGCAAACGTTCATCAAAAACAAACGCCAGTTTATCCAGACCCAATTCCATCAAATCCGCTTTTGCATTAATCAATGGCTTATCGAGATTGTTGAGCAGATAAGTCCAGCGTGCCTGCGCTTGTTGTAACAAGGTTTCGGCCTGATTGACACGATCTTCCAGTAATTCAGCAGCTGGAATATCGTCACCATCAGCATCTTCACTCTTGCCTAATGGCAGATTACCATTGGCAAAGAAAGGAATCAGTTTATCTAACAGCGCCAACTTGTTCTGAATCGATAATTCGATATTAATACGCTCAATACCATCGGTGTATTCACCCATGCGATTGAGGGGAATGACCACGTCTTCATTAATTTTGAAGGCGTTGGTATGTTTAGAAATCGCCGCTGTTTTGGCGCGATCGAGCCAAAACTTTTTACGTGCTTCAGGACTGACAGCAACGAAGCCTTCACCGACACGTGTATTCGCAATACGGATCACTTCCGAAGCGGCTTGAGCGACGGCGTTTTCGTCGTCACCAACGATATCACCGAACAAAGCCATTTTCGGCAGGACACCGCGCTTGGACTTGGTGGTGTAACCGACAGCGCGCAAATAACGCTCGTCCAGATGTTCCAACCCAGCCAGAATCGCGCCGCCTTTTTTGGTTTCACCGTCGAGGTAATCTTTGATTTCAACAATGCTTGGGATTGCGTCGCGTGCTTGTCCAAAAAATTCAAGACAGACCGTACGGGCAAACTTTGGCATTTTGTGCAAAATCCAGCGTGCCGACGTAATCAGGCCGTCGCAACCTTCTTTTTGCACACCTGGCAAACCTGCCAGGAATTTATCTGTCACGTCTTTACCTAAACCTTCTTTACGGAAGACGCGGCCTTTGATATCGAGCTGTTCTGTTTTAAACGGGTGCTTTTCACCTGGATGTGTCCACTCGAGTCTAAACTTTGCCATTTCAACATCATGGATCTTACCGAGGTTATGCTCCAGACGCGTGACTTCGAGCCAATCGCCATTAGGATCAACCATTTTCCACGATGCCAGGTTGTCGAGCGCCGTTCCCCATAAAACCGCTTTCTTGCCCCCCGCATTCATCGCAACGTTACCGCCGATGCAAGATGCTTCAGCAGAGGTCGGGTCGACAGCAAAGACAAAACCCGCTTTTTCAGCTGCGTCGGAAACACGTTTGGTAACGACACCAGCACCCGAATAAATGGTTGCGTAATCGCGATCCACCCCAGGCAAGCGTGTCATTTCGACTTCGCCGAGTTGTTCCAGTTTTTCGGTATTGATGACAGCAGACAAAGGCGTCAACGGAATCGCGCCACCTGTGTATCCCGTACCACCTCCGCGTGGAATAATCGTCAGACCAAGCTCGATACAGCTTTTGACCAAGCCAGCCATTTCATCTTCGGTATCCGGCGTCAGGACGACAAACGGATATTCCACCCGCCAGTCAGTCGCATCAGTGACGTGTGACACACGGCTCAGACCATCGAATTTAATGTTGTCCTTAGCGGTGTAGCGTGATAACAAACGATTGGCTTTTTTGCGTAAATCGTAGGTATCTCTGAATTCTTTCGAGAAATCCGCCACCGCTTTGCGCGCAGCTTGCACGAGGATTTCGACGCTGTTACTACGTTCTGCGTCATCGTCGTTGGCGGTGTTGAGACGACGTTTTTCGACTTCTGCAAGACGGTGGTTTAAAGCGTCAATCAGATCCTGACGACGCTTAGGATTATCCAGCATGTCATCTTGCAAATACGGATTACGGCGTACGACCCAGATATCACCTAAAACTTCATACAGCATCCGCGCGGATCGGCCAGTCTGACGTTTGCCGCGTAATTGATCCAGCAAGCGCCAGGCATCTTCGCCTAACAAGCGGATCACGATTTCACGATCAGAAAACGAGGTGTAGTTATACGGAATTTCCCGGACACGGGTCGGAGCGGCACCTTGCGGTGAATCTGCAAGCAAAGCCTGAATTTGAGCTGGAGCGTTCATCAGAGACGTGGTTAGACGGATTGCAGACCAATACCGTATGTCCAGCAAACCGCGGTTTACTGAGTCGGCGTGGTATCAGTCCTGGATTTAAAGACTCATTCTAGCGTATTGCGATGCACCACGTCGCAACAGCCTTGAAGTTTGTACGGCAATGGTAGGTATTTGTGGCAATTTTCCAAAGCTTATTTGGCAAATTGCTTAATTTTTTTCAAAAAAGGCTTTTTCTTGCAAGAAAGTAATGCAAACAACGGTAGATCTATGTTGGCCGCATTTTAGTCCCACATCCCGAACGCACGCGCTTATCAATCCTGGATGACGACCAAGCAGACTATCTCAGCTTGGTCAAAACGAAGGGCACTCCGACAAATGAACAAGAAACGAATCAAAGCGTGGCGGGTTGCAACCTCCCTACGAATACGCACCACCACCGACCCGCCCAGACGAAGCGCAATCAATCAAATAAAAACGCCCCCTGTCACCAAGGAGCGTTTCCCAGCAGAACTGCTAATCAACAGCAACTTGCCCTAAGACGACTTAGCCAACCATCGCCGGCGCAGTCTTACCATATTTCAGTGTCGTCTCCACTGGCAACCAGTTTCCTGTCGACTCTTGACGTCCTTGCAACGCAAAGCGTGGATGCGCTTCTTGGATGCTGTCCGCAGCCAGTTTAGACAAGGCGCCGATATTACCTTTTTTCAGCCGATTAACGATCAGGCCCAGTTCTGTGTCTTGGAAATCACGCAGCATATCGTAGTCACCATCGCTGTCGCCAGCGACAAACACAGGACCATAGCCTTTTTTCGCTACCAGCTCACGCTTGATCACAGTAGACTTACCTGGGCCCCAGTTCAGTGGCCAGTCTTTACGATAGGCGTTTTTCAACACATCGCCATCTTGCTCAAGCCGCAGACCCAGTACGTTTTCACGTGGGACGTGGTAACCATACTTAGGATTGGCAGCAAACACAGCCACGACGTGCTCCAAAGAAGCAGTGCTGACATAAACGTCAAAGCCATTTTGACGGAATATATCCATCAGTGTGGCGATTTCAGTGCACAAGCGGATACCATGAAAATGGGCAGTTGTTACTACGCCTGCTTTTCCTGGTAATGATGCTGGGCTGGTATATTTTACTTTGGACAGCCCCATACCTAGGTTCGCGTCATTCGATGCTTCAGCCAATTGGGATACTTCGCCGACCGTCATGTTGGCAAAAAAGTAGATCACCCATGGATAACCAACGCTCACACCATGTGTGTCATTCACCGCTTCATACATGAAATAGAGCTTAGAGCGAAAATCCTGAAACTGGGCTGTTTCTGTGATTTGTACCAAGCTCATGCTACCCGTCATGCCTTTGTAATTGGCATGCAAAAACGCATAATCGCTATCCAGATCAGCGCACAGGCTGTCTCGATCAACGATCATCCCTGCAGCATTTTTGTAGTCAGGCGCAAAATTACCAGCTGGAACGTTCTGACGAATAATTGCTGAAAACTCGGCAGGTGTCAGTTTAAATGCGAGATTGTTAATTTGATACATCAGCAACGCTTCTTCACAATCGTTCATGATGCTGGTGTTATCCCAGTCAAACACGGCATAAGGCTTGCGTTTAGCTGAATATTTTTTGTTTGCAATACCGTGGTTGGTGATCAATGTCGCCACTAAATCGTGGTTACGTGGTGCCCATTTCGCGTTATCCAACACGACTGTTTTAGTATCCGCATTTTTTGCCATCGCGGATGTCGTCAGTGTGACACCAGCAGCAGTGGCGATCATGCTTTGAATAAAGCCACGACGTGGCGTTTTTACTTGCTGCATATTCTGAGCCCCCTTAAGGATGAAGTGGATGGAATTATCATTATATTAATTTAATTGCCAAAATACATCTGTTTTATCATCTTAGGACTTATGCAAAAATACCCCAGCAAGGAGTGACAATCCCATACGCACCCGACGTCTGGGCGCTGTTGAGGCAATTTTTGGTAAGTTCTGTATTTATTCAATGATATTTTTAGCAACCATTGAGAATCTTCTAGTCCGAATCAAGATCAACTGGAAGACGGTCGGAAAAGTATAGACAAACATTAAGACATCTTGACTACAAAAAGTAGTCTTTTTAATAATAATTCAATTAAATTAAAAATTTTCCACTCATCAGCAATCTCATATCGTCATGTGATGGTTCGACAGGCTGGACAGACATAGCGTCCAACACATTTAGGCTAACAGTTCCCCAATGCGATGCCAAAATCCATCCGGCACTTTGAGCAACAGATAAGTCATGCTGATATAACGCAGGAACTTCCCGATCGCCATGTAGCCTACGCAAGGCCAGAATGGCAGCCGCAGCCAGCCGGCCAATGTACAAATTGGATCACCAATGATTGGCAGCCAGCCAAGGAGCATCGTTTTCGCGCCAAAATGCTTGAGCCACGCAAACCAGAAGCTCTCTTGTTCGCGGTTAAACGCCTGTTTCGCGGCATAGCCCATCGCATAATCGACAATACCACCCAGCGTATTTCCAATGGTGGCAACGATCAGCACGGGCCAGAACAAGTCGGGATTTGCTTTAATAACGGCAAACACCGCAGGTTCTGAGCCCAGTGGAATAAGCGTTGCAGAAATAAAACTAATCAAAAAAACCGAGGTTAATCCGATTTCCGGCACGGCTAAAACGGTGAATAACCAATGTATTGCAGCTTCTATCATGTATACCTAAGCTCAGCCTAAAGGGCATCCATTATAATAGGTGCTCTTATTTCCAAGAAATTACTAATAAGCAATTGTCGGGAATGTACGAAAGCGTCATCTACCAGTGAGCTAACGTTACATGACTAGAATGGAACTTACGCCCTTCTGCGACTAGATGTCACGAGGCAGCTAGGGTAGTTTTCGTAAGTTATGTTGAAGTAAAGGCAAAACCGTTACTTCAATCGACAAGATCGTGTTATCGCGCTGTGATTGTTTGCTGTAAAAACTGTAAAAAAATCTCAACTATTATTTCACCTCACTTTTAAAGCTTATGAGCACCGATTATCTGAAAAAGATCCTGACCGCCCGCGTCTATGACGTCGCCTTTGAAACGCCGCTGGAATTTGCGCCCAGCCTGTCAGCTAGAATGGATAATCGAATTATGTTCAAACGCGAAGACATGCAGAGTGTCTTCAGCTTTAAAATTCGCGGGGCCTACAATAAGATTGCCCACCTGACGCAGGCGCAGTTAAAACGAGGCGTTATTTGCGCGTCGGCAGGAAATCATGCCCAAGGCGTGGCATTAAGTGCCAAACGCGTCGACTGCAAGGCAGTCATCGTCATGCCGACGACAACGCCGCCGGTTAAGATCGATGCGGTGCGTGCTCATGGTGGCGACAATGTCGAAGTTGTTTTGTTTGGCGATTCGTTCACTGACGCCTATGGCCATGCCTTAGAGTTAGAAAAAAAACGTAAACTAACGTTCGTCCATCCGTTTGATGACCCCGATGTCATCGCTGGACAGGGTACCGTCGGCATGGAAATTTTGCGCCAGCATGCTGAGCCAATTCACGCGATTTTTGTCGCAATCGGCGGCGGCGGCCTGATTGCGGGTGTCGCTGCGTACGTCAAAGCAATTCGTCCAGATATTAAAATCATCGGTGTACAGACCACAGATTCAGATGCGATGGCACGCAGCCTCGCTGCTGGCAAACGTATTACGCTCAATGATGTTGGTCTATTCTCTGACGGCACAGCAGTAAAGCTGGTGGGCGAAGAGACCTTCCGCCTCGCTAAGCTGTATGTCGATGAAGTCATTACCGTCGACACTGACGCCGTTTGTGCGGCAATTAAAGATGTATTTCAGGATACCCGTAGTATTTTGGAACCAGCGGGTGCACTCGCGGTTGCAGGTTGTAAAGCCTATATCGAACGTGCAAAGGCAAATAAAAAGCCCCTCAAAAATGAGACGATGGTGACCATCGCCTGTGGGGCTAACATGAATTTTGACCGTTTGCGCTTTGTCGCTGAACGCGCGGAAGTCGGTGAGGCGCGTGAAGCAGTCTTTGCCGTCACCATTCCGGAAGAACGTGGTAGCTTCCGTCGCTTCTGCGAATTAGTAGGTGCCCGTAACGTGACTGAGTTTAACTACCGGATCAGTGACGATAAAGCGGCGCATATCTTTGTCGGTATTCAGGTCAATGACAAACTGGAATCGAGTAAGATTGCGAAAAATTTCGAAAAGAACGGCTTCCCGACACTGGACCTAACGCATGACGAATTAGCAAAACTACATATCCGTCATCTGGTTGGCGGTAAGAGCGCGCTGGCAGAAAACGAGTTACTGTATCGTTTTGAATTCCCAGAACGTCCGGGCGCCTTGATGCGTTTTCTCAACAGCATGGCACCGAACTGGAATATCAGCCTATTCCACTACCGCAATCACGGCGCGGATTATGGGCGCACGCTGGTTGGCCTGCAGGTACCAAAAAAGGAAATGAAAATGTTCCGAGAATTCCTATCCACACTCGGTTATCGCTACTGGGATGAAAGTAAGAATCCCGTTTACCAATTATTTTTAGGCTAAAGGCCAAAGACTTTGCAATGACTGACGCTCCATCCACCAATTTACCTGAACAATCTTTACTCGGCAAAGTAGCCACCTACAAAGCGGAATATGATCCATCGCTCCTGTTCCCGATTTCACGCACCGAAAAGCGTGCTGAAATCGGCGTAGGTGCGACACTGCCGTTTTTTGGTGTTGACATCTGGAACGCCTATGAAGTGTCATGGTTAAATCAACGCGGCAAACCGCAAATTGCCATTGCTACAGTGACGGTACCCGCTGAATCGCCGAATATCATCGAGTCAAAATCCTTCAAACTGTATCTGAACAGCTTTAACCAGACGCGTCTTGCCGATCCAGATGCACTTATTGATTTACTGCGAAAAGATTTGTCGGCAGCAGCCGGTGCCTCGGTCCACGTCAGTCTTTGCTTGTCAGAGAATTTTGGTCAATTGAAGATGCGGGAACTGGAGGGTCGAATGCTTGACCGCCTTGATATCGACGTTGATGCCTACACGCCAGACCCAACCTTACTCAAAGCCAATCATGATGAAGCGCCTGTGGAGGAGACGTTGTTGTCTCATCTGCTCAAGTCCAATTGTCTGGTTACCGGACAGCCGGATTGGGGTAGTGTACAAATTCGTTACGTTGGGTCACAAATTGATCAGGAAAGTTTGTTACGCTATCTGATTGGATTCCGGAATCATAACGAATTCCATGAACAATGCGTGGAACGAATTTTTGTTGATATCATGCAGCACTGCAAACCACAAAAGCTGGCCGTCTATGCCCGCTATACAAGACGCGGTGGACTCGATATCAATCCATGGCGTAGCAACTTCTCTACAGGTCAGAAGCCTGACAATAGCAGAAACGCTCGCCAGTAATTTTTATTCCCGTAATTTTTAAATCTCACTCATCATTTTTTACAATCATGAATTTTCGAACGCCATCTTTCGGCAAACTGATCAGCTTATCCGCCCTACTTTTGGGCACGCTGAACATCAATGCAGTGAATGCGCAAACAGCACCACAAATCGTGACTGCTAGCACTGCAGCATCGGCTTCTCAAATGGCAAACACACTAGATTCACAAGCACCATTGGCCCAAGTCAGCACTGAACAACCTAGCTGGTATGAGCGTGCTAAACGCAAAATGACAAAAATCATCGACGACGGTGACATGTCTCTGAACTTGTCGGGTCTTGCGCATCATGGACGCAATACCTATACACCCGAGCGCATTGCAGAACTGAACGAAAATGCTTGGGGTCTGGGTTTTACCAAAGCGATTCGCGATGAAAAAGACAATGAAGAATTGGCTTACGCGATGGTCATTTCTGATTCACATTACAAACCACAACCGATGGCGGGCTACGCTTATCAATGGATGAAACCGATTGCAGGTAAGATTGAAATCGGCGGCGGATACACCTACTCACTGATTAGTCGCACAGACTATTTCAAAGGCGTACCGTTTCCCATCGCCTTGCCTGTCGCTTCGATCGGGACAAAAAACACAAAATTGATGGCCGCATATGTGCCACGTCTTTCAAAAAATAAGGGGAATGGCGACGTTCTTTTATTATTTGTCCGAATTGATCTCAATTAGATTTCAACGCTGTAATAGCGATAGCGCTTGCTTAGACTTCTGACTGCAGTTAGCATCTTCACGTGAATAAAAAGCTAGTATTGGCAATCGTGGACAAAGTGGGAAAATGATTGCCATCCTAAAAAAAATCGCCCTGTGAAGCGTGTGTAAAGCAGAAAAATCGTAGATAAATTAAATTTAATTTTCAGATTGTTTTCGTGATATCGCCTATTTCTTTACTCAATACTAGTACTCGTGAACCAATAATGGATAATGCGTGGCACTCCAGTTTACTAGAACATCATCCAGATGCCATTTACGTTTTAATTGACGATTGCGTTGCCTATGCAAATCCAGCTGGAGTCGATCTGATGAAGGCGTGTAACTTAGAACAGTTATTAGGCTTAAAACCAGAAGTTTTTCTGATTCCAGTGCATCACGAGACAGTCAAGCAATTACTAGAAAATTCCAATCCCGATAATCCACCGAGCTCTTTACGGTTTCAATGCATCAGGCTCGATGGCTTATCAATTGATATCGACGTTCACAGTAAAGCATTTCAGCATGGTCCCAACATCGCTATTTTGCTCAGTGTGCGTGAAGTACCTTCAGCATCAAGCAAGTCCGCGCAAATCATTCGTTTGCCAGAAAACGATGCCGTCAAATTGAAGGCCAATCGCATTCATGAGGCACTGCACCACGAAAAAGAGATTCTGGAGATGATTGCGCTGGATAAGCCGCTATCTCACATTCTCGAAGACGTCTGCGATCGGATGGAACGCTTGCTGGCAAACGGATCAATGTGTGCCATCAGCTTATTCGATCAAAGTGCACAGACATTGAATTTTGGCGCTGGTCCCTCTTTACCGGAACCATTCACTACACAATTACATAATATTCCTGTTGGCATTAATAGCGGCTCAGCAGCAGCAGCGATTCACTATAATCGCCTCACCATTGTTCAGGACATTGAACTCAGCCCCCTGTGGGAAAAATTTAAAACCAGTGCACTCCAGCACGGTTTGCGCTCATGCTGGTCGGTGCCGATCACAACCGCCTTCAATACCGTTCTCGGTACCATCGATGTCTACTGTCACGTAACATATACGCCTACCGAAGACGAACATGCCATGATCGTTGACGCCTGCGATCTGATTGGGCTGGCAATTGATAAAAAGAATATGGAGCAAAGTCTGGAGGAGAGCGAAGAACGCTATCGCTCTGTGGTGACGAATTTATCGGAGGGGATTATGGTTATCTCGACCGGCGGGCAGATTGTCACCAGTAATCCAAGCGCATTACGTATTCTTAAAATTTCAGATGTCAACAACGTCGGGCGTCGACATCGTTATTTCAAACGTATATTCAATGAGAATGGTCGCACTGTAAAATTAGGTGATGACCCAGTGTCAATTGTTTTTAAATCTGGTACACCAGTGTTGAACTTATCGACGGGTGTCGAGCTCAGTGATGGCTCAATTGTGTGGTTGTTGGTCAACTGCCTACCAATTTTCAAGAAGAGTAATTCTTCCATTTCTGCAGTACTGATTTCCTTTACGGATACAACGGAAGTGCTTGAAACCCAGCGACAACTTAATTTCATGGCATCTTATGATGCGCTGACTGGACTCCCGAACCGACATCAGCTCAACCTCAGGCTGACTAAGGCGTTAGCGGATGCGCAGAAGCACCAACAACGCGTTGCTTTGCTGTTTCTGGATCTGGACCGGTTTAAAAACGTGAATGATACCGCTGGCCATGCGGCGGGTGATAAATTACTACGCGACGTATCAAAGCGCTTAAGTGCATGCATACGCTCAACAGATTTACTCGCCCGTTTAGGTGGCGACGAGTTCGTGATTATTGCTGAGAATATTGCAGATGCCGAATATCTGCGAGATCTTGGCGAACGCGTCCTAGCACAAATGCGCGACCCCTTTGTAATAGAAGGAAATGAATATCACTTAGGCACATCGATTGGCATCAGCGTCTTTCCGCATGATGGTGATGACGCGGCAACACTGATGCGCTGTGCTGATTCGGCGATGTATCATGCAAAAGAATCCGGACGAAATAACTATCAGTTCTTCACGACAGAGTTAAACGTCCGCGCCCAACATCGCTATGCACTTGAAACCAACTTACGCCGCGCCTTGGGTGAAAAAGAATTTCTGGTCTACTATCAGCCTAAAATTTCTCTGCAAACCTCACGGATTGTCGGCGCAGAGGCTCTAATACGCTGGCAAATGCCAGGAGTAGGATTAATTCCACCGAATGATTTTATTCCAATTTCTGAAGAAATAGGCTTAATCCTTCCTATAGGGCGCTGGGTATTGGAGCAAGTTTGCCGTCAAACAAGTCTCTGGCGTGAGCAATTGGCGCCTGATATTGTGGTCAGCGTTAATATTTCGCCAAAACAATTTCAGGATCCAAGTTTAAGTAAATTTATCGAACGCACATTACAAGAAACAAATTTACCCCCCTCTGCCCTCCAACTGGAGATTACAGAAGGATTACTAATGGGCGAACTCGATTTGCTCTTGCCAGTATTTGAAGCGATTAAACAACTTGGTGTCAGCATTTCATTGGACGATTTTGGAACCGGATTCTCTTCTTTGTCATATTTGCAGCGTTTCCCTATCGATAATTTGAAAATCGATCGTTCCTTTATTCATAAAGTCCCAGACAATCAAGACTCCGTCGTTCTCACTCACGCCATTATTGCGATGGCAAAAGCACTAGGGATGAGTGTCACGGCTGAAGGCGTTGAAAATGCAGAACAGATGTTTTTCCTAACAGACTCGGGTTGTCAGGAAATGCAAGGATTTTATTTTAGTCAACCCCTGCCAATAGAACAATTTGAGAAACTACTTCAGAACAACAGGCAGCAGTAACTAGGTGTTTATTTAAACAAGTTCGCAAAAAGAAGCCTATAATTTGTTTCAATTCAGATCAGCGCGTGATTTTTTATTGCTGTAACCAGATCTTGCACCATGACCAATATTGCAAAAATTCTCCCACTAGCCAATGTCCTTCTGGATTTGGAAATTTCCAGTAAAAAAAGAGCCTTTGAACAGGCTGGGTTGTTGTTTGAAAATAATTGCAGCATTGCACGCTCGACGGTTTCAGACAATTTGTTTGCCCGCGAACGCCTTGGATCCACCGGTTTAGGCCATGGTGTTGCGGTACCACACGGCCGGATCAAAGGCCTCAAAGCCCCGATCGCCGCGCTCGTAAGACTGAAAGAAGCAATCCCTTTTGAGTCACCCGATGCTCAACCGGTCAACTTATTAATTTTTCTACTGATGCCTGACAATGTCACGCAACAGCATCTTGAGATATTATCTGAAATTGCAGAAATGCTTTCCAATGAAAGCTTCCGCAATGAACTCAATTCTGAACCGAGTGCCACTGTCATTCACGAGAAAATTCTCGCATGGCGCCCGGATTTATCAGCAACACCGTAAGATTTTTTGTGGTTGTCGCTGGATTTTTACTTTATCGCCATGCCCTTATTCACTGAATTAACGATACAAAAAATCTACGATGACAATCGTGACATCATGCAACTGGGATGGTTTGCCGGTTTTGCAGGTGCCGATAAACAGATTACCGGCGATGCCGCTTCTTCTGCAGATCAGGTAGGCCATCTGAACCTGATTCACCCAGGTCGGATTCAGGTGTTAGGTCATCAGGAACTCGCCTACTACAACCGGTTATCAAACGCGTCACGCGCCAATCTTATCCGTGAGCTGGTTGCTGGCGGTCCGCCCGCACTAATTGTCGCGCAAGGACTAGAATCTCCACCGCCTTTTTTGACAACCTGCGACGATAATAATATTCCACTCTTTTCAACCCCCTACCCATCTGCCCAGGCAATTGACTATCTGCGCGTTTATTTATCCAAAAAACTAGCCCAGAGTATTACGATGCATGGCGTGTTTATGGACGTGTTAGGGGTCGGTGTTTTGATTACAGGTGAGTCAGGGTTAGGTAAAAGCGAATTAGGACTAGAGCTGATATCCCGTAGCCACGGTTTGGTTGCGGACGATGCAGTCGAGTTTTCGCGCATCGCACCTAACATGATCGAAGGTCGCTGTCCTGAGCTTTTGCAAAATCTGCTGGAAGTACGCGGTTTGGGGTTGCTGGATATAAAAGCCATCTTCGGTGAGACAGCAGTTCGTCGAAAAATGCGCCTCAAATTAATCGTTCATCTCGTCCGCAGAAGTACTCTGGAAGAAAATTACGAGCGCTTGCCGATTGATTCTCAAACTGAGGATGTGCTGGGCTTACCAATTCGTAAGGTTGTCGTACCTGTTGCTGCAGGCCGTAACATTGCTGTGTTGCTCGAAGCAGCGGTACGCAATACAATTTTGCAATTGCGCGGCATCAATACCCTCGAAGATTTCATGGAAAGACAACGACGCGCAATGGAAGCAGGTGATTAAGATGCAGATATTACTTATCTCTGGTATCTCCGGTTCAGGTAAATCCGTGGCGCTGAATGTGCTGGAAGATGCTGGCTACTATTGCGTTGATAATCTGCCGCCGAGTCTGTTACCTGATCTGATCAAAACGCTGTTACTCGAAGCCCACACCAATGCAGCAATTGCTATCGACTCGCGTAGCGCCCACCTACTCTCCAATTTACCGCAAACCTTGCAAGTCCTGCGCGATCAGGGGCATGATGTCCGGGTCCTGTTCTTAACGGCAAGCACCGACTCATTAGTCGCCCGCTTTTCAGAAACGCGACGTAGCCACCCGCTGTCACATCGACTGGCAATGGAGCTGGCTTCAAATGTAGACCTGAGTCTGGTGGAATGTATCGAAGAAGAACGTGAAATTTTAGCTGGTATCCAAAATCTGGCCCACGTCATCGATACCACCGATCTCCGCGCAAATCAGTTACGTTCGTGGGTCAAAGCCGTAGTGCAGATCCAACGCTCACCATTAACCTTGATGTTTGAATCATTTGCCTTCAAGCGTGGTGTACCTTTGGATGCTGATCTAGTTTTTGATGTACGGATGATACCAAATCCCCATTACGATCCCTTTCTTCGCCCTCTCACCGGACGAGACCAGCCAGTGATGCGTTTTTTGGATAATCAAGACATGGCGCAAGAGATGTATAAAGATATTGAGGCCTTTATCACCAAATGGTTGCCAGCGTTCAAACAAGATAATCGCAGCTATGTCACTGTTGCCATTGGCTGCACCGGTGGACAGCACCGGTCAGTTTATATGGTAGAAAAACTCACTAAACATTTCCAGCAAACTGAACAGGTGCTGATCCGTCACCGCCGTCTGCAATAAGCGCTTGATATCGGGCTGTATCGAGCCATCTCCGTATCCACGATAAAAATCCCATTTATCCTCGACAGGATTCGACGCTGTTTGACGATAAATGGGGATTTTTATTCAGCCTTGTCATGCTGTATCGCTACTTCATCAGCATCAACATTGAACTAACTCATGACAACCTTTCGCATTTTTTGTGCGATATAAGCAAGGCTGCCGTAAGTCATCGCCGCACACACCACCAATGCAATGACAACTGCGACAGAATTGAGTGCTTCGCCTTTTAATACCTGATTCATCATCTGGTTTTGGGCCAACACAGGAATCCATTGAAACCAAGCTGGTTCGCGTCCCGGAAACATAATCGGAATCAACGAAACAAAGGGAATGAACATGGAGATAATCTGATTTCTCACCTGAGCTTCTTTATAGCTTTTGCAATCAAGTGCCACAGCAATTTGCATTGCTGCGACGCTCGCCGCCAGCGGCAGTAAAACGATCAAAAACCATAGCGCATCTCTAAATCCGAACTGGAATTCAGCACGCAGCGTATCGTTTCTAATCAGCCATTGTGATGGAAAAAAACTGGCAATCGTCAGTACAACAACGCCCATTCCGACCAATGCAACTGCACTCCACTTACCGACTGCCAGTTGCCAACCGCTGACTGGATTCATCATTAACGGTTCTAATGATCCCCGTTCACGCTCGCCTGCCGTGGTATCAATTGCTGCATACATCCCGCCAACAACAATCGCCATTAGCACCATCATAGGCAGCATTTCTGTGACAGAGGTTTTATGTTCTTCAGCCTTTTGCAAATAATGCTCTTTAACTTCCACTAATTGCAACAGCTCCGTCGAAATGCCACGCATCGTCAGATTCAGGATAGTCAGTTCTTGCGTATAACCATCGAGTAAGCGACGTAATGGACGGACACCAAATTCGGCGTTCCGGTTCGAGGTATCGTAGGCAATTTCCAGATTTACTTTCTCGCCACTGATGATCTTCGATTCAAAATCACTCGGGATGATTAAGACTGGTTGATCAATTTCTTTGTTACGCGATTTCGCCTCATAATCCGCTGGAGCGGCTTTGATCTGATACCCTTGACGCAAAATAAAATTTTCTAGCCGTGGAGCGTACTGCATACCCGCAGCCAGAACGACACGCTTGTCTTCCTGCGACTCCACTTGCGACAAGACAGTCGAAAATACTAACAGGATCAAAGGTGCGCCGAGCAATGAACTCAATAACGCCGTCATTAAGGTACGTCGATCACGTAAGGCATCCTTTAATTCTTTGCGGATAATAGCGAACAATACATTCATGAACGATCCTCCAGCGACTGTGTCTGCTGCTCTGAAAAAGCCAGACTAACAAACGCATCTTCAAAATTAGTCTGATTGGCCTGCTGCATAAGTTCCTGCACAGTTCCGCGCGCTACATTGCGACCCTGTGCGACAATCACCACGTCATCACACAAGCGCTCCACCTCCTGCATGATGTGCGTTGAAAAAATAATACATTTAGCACCACCTTCCGGCGACCGTAGCCAACGCAAAAATTCACGTAGAGCACGGGTAGCGACAACGTCAAGACCATTTGTCGGTTCATCGAGGATAATGTTTCGGGGATCATGCACCAGTGCACGCGCCAATGCCGTTTTCATGCGTTCCCCTTGACTAAACCCATCCGTGCGACGATCTAATAGATGCCGCATCTCTAGCCGATCAGCCAACTGCTCGATACGGTGCGCGGTCATTTCTTGGGTCAACCCGTGCAACAGGCCGTAGTAGTTAATATTTTCTCTGGCCGTTAAGCGCGGGTACAGACCACGTGCATCCGAGAGTACGCCCATGTAGGACTGGGTCGATGACACTCCAGCTCTCACCTCAACGCCATCGACAATCACGTTGCCCGTATCCGGCTGCAACAGCGCAGCAACCATCCGCAATGTCGTTGTTTTACCAGCACCGTTAGCACCGAGCAAACCGGTGATTTGACCATCATTGGCAGTAAAACTTACGCCATTGACTGCCTGCACGACCTGTTCAGCAGTTTTTTGCAAACCCAACAGCCGTCGCAAGTCTCCCAGATTTTTCATACCCGGTTTATCGTGACGAACAAATTTCTTATGTAAATCGTTGACGATAATCATGGCCGTACGTCCTCCGGTCCTTGCTGTTCCTTTTGAACTTCGTGACTATCGTGCATTGCTTGCCATGCTAATGGTCTTGGAATGGGTCGAACACACGCTGTATCAATCTTTAATGCGGCACGATCATCCTTGACGCTCAAAAAGCGATAGACAACATCACGTACACAACCTTGTGACAGCAAACCGTGACCTGAATTATTCAACGTCACATGCAATGCATTAGTACCTAGCGCTTTAGCAACGGCATCGCCATGACGTATCGGCGTAACGGGATCAATACCGCCACTAAGCAACAATACTGGTGACTGCGAGGCTGGAATCGTAAAAAAACCATCTGGAATTGAAGCACGCGGCCAGTTTTTGCAGGTGCGTTCATACATACGCATCATCAACTGCCCAAACTCGTCTTTAGGTGGCATTACAGGACGAGCAAATGCCTCTGAACACCAGACGGAGAAATGCATTCCGTAGTTGATACCCGTCGACCCAGGCAAGTTAGTCGCACCACTAAGCGTAATCAATGGCTGAAAATTACCCTGATCTGCTTGACTAATGGCGTAAGGTAGCGCCCCCGTGCTTGGTGCGGAATACAGCGTTTTATGTACCAGACTAAATAACACATCACGACGCATATCGATATGTAACGGCGTTCCCAGACGTGGATGCGTGACATTGATTTGTTTAGGCATAGCGGCTAACAAATGCTCCCAGCGCTTTGCCAGATCAGGATAGCGGGCATGACAATCTATTTGCTTTGTACAATCAGCAAACACGCCGTCTAAGGCTATCTGCGCATCACTGGATGATAATCCCATATCGGGAGGCACGACACCATCAAGCACAAGCCGTTTCACGGAATGTGGGAATTGGCGTAAATACTCTAGGCCTACTCGGGTACCATAAGATGCACCAACCAAATTAACTTTATCGTAGCCCTGCTGCTGCCTGACCGCCTCCAGATCTTGTACTGCAATGCTTGTAGAAAAAAAACGTAAGTCACCATAAGGTAACGTCTTCAAGCGCGCCAAACAGGCTTCGGATTTTTTGACTATCTGATCTTCGCTGTCAATATCGCCGCCATTTTCTACTTCAGGACACGCGAGCGATGCACTGCGTCCCGTGCCACGCTGGTCAACAAACACGATATCACGACGTTTATTGAGTCGGCTAAGCATTGCCTGACCAAAACTGGCAACGTTGATCGCACTTTGCCCAGGACCACCCGCGAGCAGAAATACGGCATCCTGCAATTTATTTTTATCTTGCGATGGCAAAATCACATAGTGAATATCAATTTTTTTACCAGTAACATCATCTGGATTTAATGGACGCGCAATCTTCCCACAACGAAGCTCTTGTGGAAAATCAGGTAAGCGACACGGTATGCTGCCTTCCTGCACTCCAGCCTGCACCGCAGCACAGAACAATAAACCTGACAACCCTGCCAGTTTCTGAAAAACGTGTTTTAACAAAGTAATCCCCCGATAAAAAAATCGCAGGGATACAGTGTAAATCGAACCGTGGATTGTGTGTCAATTTATGCAATTTTATTAGATCAATTTTTGCTTACTTTTCCAAGCAACACCTTGCGACAAGAAAAGTGAGTGGCCGTCGGCCACCCTCGGCCGAGTAGCCCGAAGTGCAATCCATGCGATTAATAGAAACCAAATCGTGATTGAGAACTAAAGCGACATCAACAACGTCTTGATCGGCGCCGGCAACGCAGCATCTCCCATTCTCGACAAATCCATCCAGACAAAATTATCATTAGCCACACCCAACTGCCGCTGAAAAATCTCCACCAACACCACCCGGATATGCAATTTAAAATGCGTAAACACATGCTCAATATCTGGCAACTGACGTCGACTGCCTGCCGAACCAAACTTCGCAATCATCGCACCCAATTGTTGCTCATCAATATCATCAGCAACACTGTCTTTGCCTATTTCTATCATGCCCGACATTTCCGGCAACGACAATAAGCCACCCCAGATGCCGCTGTCTGGCCGACGTTCAAGTAAGACTTGCCCCTGATGGATTAACACCAGCATCACTGCCTGCTTTTCCTTCAGCAGCTTCTTGGGCTTTCGGGTAGGCAGTTCAGCAGTACGATTTTCTGCATAGGCAACACAGCGTGCTTGCAACGGGCAACGTGGGCATGATGGGCTACTCCGAGTGCACAGCGTCGCGCCGAGATCCATCAGTCCTTGGGTATATGCCTCGATACCAGTTTCGGGCAATAGTGCCATCGCTCTTTGCCACAACCCATCCTCAATAGGCTTACTACCTGGGTAACCAGCGATACCAAAAACACGCGTAAAAACGCGCTTGACGTTTCCGTCGAGAATCGCCGCCGTTGTGCCATAGGAAAACGCGGTAATCGCCGCCGCTGTTGACCGTCCAATTCCTGGTAATTGTTCGAGTAATAAAGGATCCGCAGGAAAATGTCCCTGATACTGTTCAACAACTCGTTTAGCGCACTGATGAAGGTTACGGGCACGCGTGTAGTATCCCAGACCACTCCAATGCGCCATCACAGATTCAGCAGGTGCGGCAGCAAGATCAAATACAGTCGGAAAACTTTGCAAAAATTTTTCGTAGTACGGAATGACCGCCGTCACTTGCGTTTGCTGGAGCATGATCTCTGACAACCAGACTCGATACGCTTCGCGGCTTTTCTGCCAAGGTAAGAGATGTCTGCCATGCTGTTTTTGCCAGGTAATAACGGCATGGGAGAATGTGGGATCAACGAATTCGGGATGAATAAAATTGGCGGCCGCAGCCGCCGGAATACGACGTTTCATGTAGGTTAAACCGCGATTAAGCAGCTACTTTGAGGGTATTTAGATCTGCAGATAATGCTGCTTTTAATTTAGTTTCAAGCAGAGAAAGCGACTGTTTCTGAGCATCGACCTCGGTTTGCATTTGTTCGAAGGACGCAATTTTGTCTTCCAAGCTGTCGGTCGCCACATGAATACGTTGGATCGATTGCATCCGATTTTTAAGTTGCGCTTTATGTTCGCGAATTTGCGCCTCTAGCGGTGCCATAACAACTTTCTGCCAAGCTTCTACGTCTTTGTTCGCCTGTAAAAAATTCTGTTTAACGCGCGCAGCAACGGAATCAAAAAATTTATGAACTAAAGCAACTCGGGTATTGGTCAACATCGTCGTCGCGTTAAACTGCTTCTGATAGACAAGTTCGATGGCGTCGAGTTCTTTGATGTATTTATCCAACGAAAAAGCCATTGGTGCCGTCAATGCCAAACCATGCTCAGTAGAAAATTTGCGATACATGACCGTCATCATTTCGGAAATTTCATTGGTCTTCTGATCGGATACGACAAGATTCAATTTAACCTGCGCAAAGAATTGTTTGATCGCATCGCGTAAGCCGACCGAGAGATAACTCTTTTCCATGGCGTCACGGGTACGATGAATTTCTTCGCGCAAAATGTCCATGCCGAGGCTGGTATACACCTCCATCGACAACTTGGTGAAGACCGCACGCGTTCCTTGCATACGGATCAGGCTGGCATCAAATTCTTTTTTCTCCGCATCGACACGTCGCATCATGTGTTCGATGACATTCATGTTTTTGCCGCGAAGGCTTTTGAGCTCAAGCATTTGCTCAACCACATTGCGGGAACGTGAAGAAACAATGGCTTGCTGAGAGCTGGTAATTTCATTAATTTCAGCCGCTAACTGTGAACGGATAATGTTCTGTTTCGCAGGAATTAATTCTTTAGATAACGCATATTCCAATGCAGGTAAGCGACTCTTTGCCAGTAATGGTGCATCCTTATTGATTTTGGCAACCAATCCTTTTTGCGCAGAAACTGGGAAAATCTGCTTCTCTTCAAGCGCCAGCGTATGCGCCACAGTATTGATCTGACGTACTAATTGCTGCTCAATTTCTGCAGGTGTACGTAACTCATCCCACATACTATCGATCTTATTAAGAACGACCAGACGACCTGGACCGCTACCGATATGGTTACGCCAGACATCAATATCACTCTTGGTGACACCTGTGTCGGCGGCGAGAATAAATAATACGGCGTGCGCATTGGGAATCAGATTGAGCGTCAACTCTGGTTCAGTTCCTATCGCATTTAAGCCCGGTGTATCGACAATAATCACCCCCTCTTTCAAGAGAGGATGAGGGAAATTCACGATCGCATGCCGCCATTGTGAGATTTCAACCAAGCCGTGCTCGTCAACTTCCAGCGCCGCATCAGGATCTTCTTCATCAAACAGACCGTAAGACTTCGCGACATCAATGGACACTTTTTTAGTCAGACTGACCTGCTTGAATGCTTCAAGCATGCCGTCACCGGAATTGATATTCAACGGTAAAACGGTCCAGACGTGGCTTTGGCCTTTATATTCGCTGGTCGACTGTGTTTCTGATCGGGTTTCGATGGGCAATAAACGGATGCACGGGGGGATGGTGTCGTCGTACAATAATTCTGTGGGACACATGGTGGTTCGCCCTGCTGAGGAAGGCAGAATACGCTGCCCATAGTCAGCAAAGAAAATAGCGTTAATTAACTCGGATTTACCGCGTGAAAATTCGGCAACGAAAGCGATCGATAATTTATCGTCTACCAATCGCTCCAGCAATCGAGATAAACGCTGATCCACCACAGCATCAGCCATATCCGACCCACTCATCCAGGAACGATACTGCTCAAGCGCCCGGGTAACACCCTGACGCCATTGGCTGTACTCTTGGAATTTTTGGACCAGATTACTCATGTTTCTCTCGGTTAATTTTTATACGTTTAAGTATATATGCTGCCGTGAAAAAATACGCACAAAACGCTCTTGTTGCAGGTTTTCAGACAACAAATACAGCCTATTTCTGGCAAAATACACAATAAAAGCTACTTCTTTGACCTTGTAGGATTTTGCGTATTGGTCTTGAACAAATTCTGCATGGTGCACCTTCGCGGTCATAAACAAAGTAATTTTGCTGGAAGTAGCCGCTTTGACCGTTCACGTTCAGAAAATCTTTCAGAGTACTACCCCCTTGTTCAATAGCGGCGGCCAACGTCTCCCGAATCGCAGTTGCCAACAACTGGTATCTGGCCAAACTAATACGTCGCGCTTGGGTCTTAGGGTTGATGCGGGCTTTAAACAGGCTCTCAGACGCATAGATATTGCCAACACCAACCACAATGTCGCCCGCCAGCAGAACTTGCTTGATCGGCGCACTGCGGGTGCGGGTTTGTGCAAACAGCACATCGGCAGAAAAACCATCCTCGAGAGGCTCAACACCCAACTGACGCAACAAAAGGTGCTGTTCAATATCGCCATCCTCGACAGCATGCCACAATACCGCGCCGAATCGTCGTGGATCTGTCATTCTCAGACTTTGATCCCCCAGCACAATATCAATATGATCGTGCTTTGCAACTGGGGTAATGCGAGGCAATACCCGTAAATGCCCGGACATGCCGAGATGAATCAATACTGTACCGTGAGCAAAATTCAATAACAGATACTTGCCGCGCCGACCAGTCGACAACATCGTTTGCCCACGAAGAAGTGCTGGTAAATCAGCCGGAAACGGCCATCTTAATCCATCACGACGCATAATCACGTCAGTGACAATACGTCCTTTGACGTGCGGATCGACACCGCGTCGGGTAACTTCAACTTCTGGTAATTCTGGCATAGTAAGGAACTTTAAAAATAAAAGCTGTTCTAATTTCGCAGAGATGCAGCCGCAGTGATAGCAATCTGATGAAAAAACAGATCCAGAACCGCAGCTAAAGGCAACGCCCCTACGATTCATGTATGCTAATTACATCGGTTGCACATCGTTGATGATAAGACCAATGTGTCTATAAAATAGCGTAAGCTTTACAATTTGACACAAGAGGTGTCCTTCTCGTCATCAATAATACAATAGGAGTCAGGCACAATTAATCCGGTAAGGGATCGCGATGAATATGAGGTAAATGCATCTAGATACCCATTTTCAAGCTATCTTGCTACTGATTCGGTTTTGTATCGGTTCTTATTAAAAATAAGCGCTTGGCAAAAACATACACTATCTAAATACTTCGGCGTAAAATCAGCCATCACCGCACATTTCGGATTCGTCTTGAAAACTATTTCTGCTTCTGTCACTACCACTATTGTAACCGCACTGAAACCGGCGGTTTTTTTCACCTGTGCTGCGCTACTTTCCGCTTGTACCAGTCTTGGTGGCGGCGCTCAGCAGCCAGTTGCTGACACCAGCCATGCCAACGATGCTGCGCAAGCTGCATTAGCCGCAGACAAAGACCTGAATGGCACCGCCCAGTCGGTCATCGAAAACAAAGAAAAGTTGCCGAACACAGCGCTCACTGAAGAGCTCTTTTACAAAATCGTAACTGCTGAGATTGCGTATCAACGTGGTAATTGGCAAGCAGCCTACGTGACCCTCCTGACAACAGCGCAACAAACGCGCGACCCCCGTCTGGCCAGACGCGCAGCAGAGATCGCTCTAAGCGTTAAACAAGCAGGCGAAGCACTGGGTGCCATCCGTCTTTGGCGCGAACTGGCACCGGATTCAAATGAGGCAACACAGTACTACCTTGGCTTTATGGTCATGAACAATAACTTATCTGAAATTCGTAATGTTTTTTCAGATAAGTTAGCCGCGTCAGAAGGCAAACAAACTGCGGTTATCATGTTACAGGCACAGCGTTTGCTGTCACGTGCGCGTGACAAAAGTGCAGCGTTTGACGTCCTCGAAGAATTATTGACGCCATACAAAGCAATGCCAGAGGCACATCTTGCGCTAGCACAAGGCGCCTATACCATGGGTGATAATCAGCGTGCGATCACAGAAGCAAAAATAATGCTTGCTGCGCATCCAGACTCGCAATTAGCGATCCTCACGGTTGCTCAGGCATCGTCGCAAACAGACGCAGCAAGCGCTCTGTCTGCGTTTATTGCAAAAAATCCTAGCGCTCGCGACATTCGACTGGCCTATGCCAGCATCCTCATCGATCTAAAACAAGTCGATAAAGCACAACAAGAATTTCAATTGATCCTGCATGATGACCCAACCGACGTCAACTCGATGTACACGCTTGGGGTCTTGGCCTTGGGTAAAAACCAGTTACAACGGGCGGAAGAATATTTCCTGCGCTACCTGAAAACACTAGACGAAAAATCTGAAGACCGCGACGCTACGTCTGTCTATATCAATCTGGCGGGCATTTCGATTGAGCGGAAAGACTATAAAACTGCTCAGGAATGGTTAGCGAAAGTTCAGTCCTACGAAGGACGCAATCCAAGCTGGTTCAACGTGCAATTACGGCGTGCCGGATTATTGGCCCGAGAAAAAAATACCGAAGAGGCGATTAATTTTCTGCATGAACTAAAACCTACTGCCGATACTGAGCAGATTCAAGTCGTCCAAACTGAAGCACAGCTTTTACGCGAGGCATCATTACCAGAGCGCGCAGAAAAAGTATTGCAAGAAGGACTCACTGCGCATCCGGACAGTCCAGACATCAACTACGATTATGCGATGCTCCTCGAATCGCAAGATCGGGTTTTACAAATGGAAACCTTGTTACGCAAAGTCATCGAACTGGCACCAAATAGCCAACATGCCTACAACGCATTGGGTTATTCATTCGCCGATCGCAATGTAAAACTAGATGAAGCATTGACACTCATTGAAAAAGCAAACCAGCTGGCACCAAACGATCCTTTTATTCTCGATAGTCTTGGCTGGGTAAAATTCCGCCTTGAAAAATTCGACGACGCAGAAACTTTATTGCGACAGGCATACGCATTGAGACCAGATGCCGATATTGCCGTCCACTTGGGCGAAGTCCTATGGCGCGCAGGGCACAAGGACCAAGCAATCAAACTTTGGCGTGAAGCACGTGTCAAAGACCCTGACAATACGTCTTTAAAAAATACCTTAAAGCGCTTAGAAGTGCGTTTATAGGCGCAATGAGGCCGGCACCTTTCTAGACGCCATCGCTCAGTTGCAATCCAGAATCACCTGCGTCTACCAACAAAGACCGCCGCGGGTTATTCCGTTGCACACCAATCGGAACCAGCAAAAAAATGATGCACAGATACAGTCGCACTTTCACGCTTGTCGCTAGCACGCTCACGATGTTGTTATGCAGCGCATGCAGCTCGCTTGACATGCCGCAACAATCGGCTGCCACCCAAGTCGCTGCATTGAGCCCCCGTATTTATCAGAAATCCATTCAACTCAGTGGAAAAATATCGGTTCGTTACGAAAAAAATGGTAAGCCAGAGCAATTGCCAGGCAGCTTCGAGTGGGACCAGAATGGATCAAACCTGCATATCACGCTGTTGTCACCACTTGGGCAGACGGTAGCGCGGATTACGCAAGACGAACAGAGGGCAATTCTGGAACAAGATGGTCAAGCGCCAAGATACGCGCAAAATCTCAATCAGCTGCTTCAAGACCACCTAGGATGGGCACTTCCCGTTGCTGGCATGCGCGACTGGTTACAAGGGTTCACCCTGCAAGCTGATGGCACACGTCAGGCACTCAGTCGTATTGATCAACAGCTTGATAGCGATGGCTGGACGCTGCGTTACGTCAGTTGGCAACAAGATGTCGATCTGCCAAAACGCATCGAATTAAGCCGTTACACGACAGAAGTCGGCAATGTCAGTATCAGTATTTTCATTCAGGCTCCAAATACCTAAAAGCAATCAGATATCATCATGAAGCAAACCCGCATCCTTTGTCAGGCACCGGCCAAACTCAATCTATTCCTGCACGTCACTGGCCGCCGAGCAGATGGCTACCACTTACTTCAAACGGCGTTTCAATTGATTGACCGCAGCGATATGCTGGAAATCGACGTCCGCCAAGATAATCACATCATACGCACCAACGATATCCCAGACGTGCCTGCAGAATCAGATCTGATCGTCCGCGCTGCCCGTTTATTGCAACGACATACCGACTGCCAGTTGGGTGCCAATCTGACCTTACGTAAAATTCTCCCTATGGGTGGCGGGCTCGGTGGCGGCTCCTCTGACGCGGCGTCGACCCTAATTGCACTAAATCATTTATGGCAAACCGGTCTGAGTAAAATAGAATTGATGCAACTGGGCTTACAACTAGGCGCCGACGTCCCATTTTTTATTTTTGGTGAAAATGCATTTGCTCAAGGCGTGGGTGAAGAATTACATGCTATCCAGACACCAAAATGCTGGTTTGTCGTCATAGAACCGGGTGTTCACGTACCGACGCCGATAATATTTTCGGCAAAGGAGTTGACAAGAGACACGAAGCCCGTCAGAATAGCGGACTTTTCCAGCACTGCTGAAATGTTCTGGAAAAATGATCTGCAAACAGTTGCCTGCGCACTGTTTCCTGAGGTTGACGAAGCGGTAAGATGGCTGTCACAATTCGGAAACGCGAAGATGACGGGTTCTGGTGCTTGTGTTTTTTGTGCTTTTGCTGACGAATCAGCAGCTGACAAAGTGATACAACAAATACCTGAACGCTGGACATCATGGAAAGCAAAAGCGCTGAATCGCCATCCGATGGCAGATTTAATGCAGAAATAAAAATTTGGTCTGATGCCGATTTGCCGTTAAAATAGCGACAATTCTGGACGACAGACAAACGGTTGTGTAGGGGAATCGCCAAGCTGGTTAAGGCACCGGATTTTGATTCCGGCATGCGAAGGTTCGAATCCTTCTTCCCCTGCCATTAAATTAAAGCCGCCGCATAGATTGTGCGGCGGCTTTTTCAGTTTTTATCTTTGACTAATTTGCAAAAAGCTATGCAAATTAGTCAAATCCTCAAAAATTCAGCCGATAGGTCCCGCCATGGCAAACGCGCGCGCAAATGACAATATGATGGTCTTCACTGGTAACGCTAATCCTGCATTAGCAGCCGGTGTCGCCAAACAACTGGGCATTCCTCTCGGTAAAGCAGATGTTTCCAAGTTCTCCGACGGTGAAGTCATGGTCGAGATTAACGAAAATGTCCGCGGTAAAGATGTCTTCGTTTTGCAATCCACATGTGCACCAACTAATGACAACCTGATGGAAATCATGTTGATGGTTGATGCATTAAAACGTGCTTCTGCAGGTCGTATTACAGCAGCAATTCCTTATTTTGGCTACGCTCGCCAAGATCGCCGTCCACGTTCTGCACGTGTTGCGATCTCTGCAAAAGTCGTTGCCAATATGTTGGAAGAGGCTGGTGTTGACCGCGTACTGATTATGGATCTGCATGCAGATCAGATTCAGGGTTTCTTTGATATCCCTGTTGATAACATCTACGCATCACCAATTCTGCTTGGCGATCTGGTTGCAAAAAATTATGACGATTTATTAGTCGTTTCTCCTGACGTTGGTGGCGTTGTTCGCGCCCGCGCTCTGGCAAAACGTCTGGGCTGCGACTTGGCAATTATCGACAAACGCCGTCCTAAAGCCAATGTATCTGAAGTCATGAACATCATTGGCGAAGTTGAAGGTCGCAACTGTGTAATCATGGACGACATGGTTGATACAGCAGGCACATTGACTAAAGCCGCAGAAGTATTGAAAGAACGTGGCGCCAAGAAAGTATTGGCCTACTGTACACATCCAGTATTGTCTGGACCTGCGATTGCCCGTATTACACAATCGCCGCTGGATGAATTGGTCGTCACAGACACCATTCCATTGTCTGAAGCAGCAAGAGCCTGTTCCAAGATTCGTCAATTATCTTGCGACAGCTTATTGGCAGAGACGTTCCGACGCATTACTAAGGGCGAATCTGTCATCTCCTTGTTCACAGACTAAAACAAGTTTCTGCGCCCTCACTGACTTCGTTAGTGTGGGCGTTTTTATGTGTCCCTGGTCGCGGGGATACAAAACCGCAAGTTAATTCTTGCACATTTTGGAGTAACACCATGAAAGTTATCGCATTTGCACGCAAAGAACAGGGGACCGGAGCGAGCCGCCGCCTGCGTATTGCTGGCCAAACACCTGGCATCATCTACGGTGGCCCTGAAGCCCCCGTATCCATTTCCTTGGATCACAATGCGTTGTACCACGCATTGAAAAAAGAAGCGTTCCACTCTTCTATCCTGGATCTGGAAGTTGACGGTAAAGTAGAAAAAGTTCTGTTGCGCGACTTCCAAGTCCACGCATACAAACAATTAGTATTGCACGCTGATTTCCAACGCGTTGATCCTAACCAAAAAATCCACGTTAAAGTGCCTCTGCACTTCGTGAACGCTGATGTATCCCCTGCTGTTAAATTGCACGCTGCTGTTATCAGCCACGTTGCAGTTGAACTGGACATCTCTTGCTTGCCAGCAGATTTGCCAGAATTCGTTGAAGTTGACCTGTCCAAACTGGACGCTGGTCAATCTATCCACGTATCTGGTCTGGTATTGCCAAAAGGCGTTACAGCAGTTGTACACGGTGATGACGCGACTGTTGCTATCGCTACAGTGCCAGCTGGTGCCGTATCCGCTGAATCTGACGCAAAATAATTACTATTTACGTCTGCTTCCGGGCAAAAACAAAAAAGCCACCTTCTGAACTGACCCCATTTAGTTGGACAGTTTAATTGCTATGCTACTAAGGGCTGATTTCTGTATTGCACAGGACTCAGCCCTTTTAATTTCATTTTGATGCGGTCATGATTATAGTATCGAATATA
>NZ_JBMPPD010000044.1:0-28854 GCF_049339825.1 Undibacterium sp. RuRC25W
ACCAGTGTGAAAGTAGGTTATCGTCAGGCTCCCCCATGCAACCCCTCTCTACTTACGTAGTGAGGGGTTTTGCTTTTATAGTGCGCAAAACTGGTACGCCTGATCCTGCAACAGGACCTAACGCCAGTTGCATTTGAATTATTGCTTAAATTTTAGTTTCAGATTTTACGTTTAAGTACCTGAATCGCTTACTACCACCACCCATGAAAGCGATGTAATTTCGTGCATTCGTTAATCCTAAGCAATGTGGTGAGCACGTTATCTAGTACTCAATTACACCATCAGTCGCATTCGATGATTTAAATACGTCGCTATCTACCTGCTATCGCAGATAAAAATTCACCAAAGTAGTGTTTTTTGACTACTAGTTGGATATCCTTCAGATTTTATGGCTGGATTTTATATAGCCATGTGGTGTTTTGAAATCTATAACGCTGTCTGAGGTGCAGTTTACACCTGGCTTACGTCCACCATAAATTCCTTGACGTACACGTTGTTAATCAACATCTTTTAGCTGAAGAAGAATCTCAATGAGTCGTTGAGTTACAACTGATAGGAAGTGAAGCGCAATATTATCCGATGGAAGTGATATAGCGATGGCAGACCAGCATATTTGGCCACACCTTGATGCAAGGTATTCGTGATTGCTTCAGATGTACGGAAAGAATTCAGAAGGAAGTATCCTATCGGTTGAATTGATTATAGGTGCTGCGATCGTCTACCTAACACCAAACATCTTTTCTACTATTTACTAAGGTGTCTGACGCTTATCTCTTGTAAGACTTTGCGTGACATATTTCATCCGAGTTTCTAATCTTCCTCAATATATCTTTACTCATTAACCACCAAGACCATTAACGTTATCTTAATTTAATTGAAAAATATCCAAATCATTTTTCATTGATTTTTATGAAATCTGTAACTTTCTATTGAAGTGTTTTTGTGGCTTCAATCGAGGGAAAATAGTTTAAACATTTTGGTGTAAAGAACTCTTACATATTTCTGATTCTAAAAAGCGAATTCTCGCGCAACCCACTGATATACTAAGTATCGCTAAGTAACAAAGAATGTCGTAATATAATAATCGTGGTGTATGTTCTTGTAAACATATGGTTTTTTTACGTTATGTAATTGCTAGACAATTCTTAGTTTATAGCAATGCGACCTGCATTATCTTTTTTACCTGCTACAAATAATACCTGCGCAAGGAGGTTGTTGTTTTAAGTTTTATTGAGGATATGCAAACACTTTTGTTTGGATCGCATCGGTGCAATGAGGAAGTTATATTTCCTCATAAACAAAGAGAGAATATTAGGAGGGGAATTCCATAGGAGAAGTAATTTATTCAGTTCCGTTGTTGGGTAGTTACGTTCTTGCAGTATTTTTTTGCGATGGAGATGCGCCACATATCTTCTTTTGAACCAAGATAATCAAAAGGGATGGAACTCATTTTCTTGAGGCTCGGTTTGATGCCAATTTGAGTAAAAAGTAGCTCGTCTTTTTCAATTTTCATTCGGTACCAACATGCCAAAAGGCAAAAGGAAATATACGATATGTCGAAAATTGCAGTATTAGGAATGGGCGCGATGGGATCGCGTATGGCAAAAGCTTTGATCGAAGCTGGACATCAATTGCATGTTTATAACCTCATCCCCAGTGCGTGTGAGCCTCTTGTGGCGATGGGGGCTGTTGCATTCGACACTCCCAAACTTGCCGCAGACGGAGTTGACTTCGCTATAGCTATGGTATGGGATGATGCTGCTTCTGCAAGGGTTTGGCTTGATCCTGAAATTGGGGCATTGCAGTCGCTTCCAGCAGGCGCAGTAGCGTTAGAGTGCGCTACCTTAACAGTTGAGCATATTGGTCGGTTAGTGAGTGCCGCTGAATCTTTTGGTGTTGAATTTGTATCTGCGCCCATGTCCGGTTCTTTACCCGAAGCAGAAAACAAAACGTTGATTTTCACAGCTGGTGCAAAATCAGAAATATTCGGAAAAGTAGAACCTATTCTTCTCGCAATGGGGCAAAAGATCAACTATGCAGGAGGAGTGCTTGATGGGATTTCCTTAAAGCTTGTGATCAACAGTAAGCTTGCCCTTGAATATGCTGCAATGGCAGAGATGGTGGCGTTTCTTGCCGCTGCAGGAAAAGATGCAAAACGTTATCTTGATATCGCAGCTTCAACCGCACCGTTTTCCGCGAGAGGTGTAAGAGAGGCGCGTTACATGTTGGATGGAAATGAGACTGTCCGTGTAAAAATTAGTCAACTGGTTAAAGATTCTGCTAATCATATAGAACAGTGTAAGACATATGGTGTTCAGTGCCCTATGGCGGAAGCCGCAAATGCCGTCTTCCGTAAAGCGTGCGACGAAGGTTACGGTGAACTAGATGCTGTTGCGCTCGCTCGGATTTATCAAACCCAGTTTGTGCACCAGCAAGCGGCATGAAACTGTGACGCGAGCATAGGCCTTTTAAGCGGGCTGTCTCAATTTTCTCTATTTTGAATAAGCACCCAGCACACCAAATTTGGTGCGAGGGTGCAGCCTTTTTTCGCATTGTCGTACTTCGATAATTTTGCGTAAGTTCTATTCACAACGCATGTTGCAAAAGAAATATAAAGGAGACCCCATGTTACAAATGCTCTCAAGGGAAGAACAAATCGATCAGCTTGAATTTGATTGGCATACGAATGCACGATGGAAAGGTATTGTTCGCCCATACTCCGCAGAAAAAGTCGTTTCGTTGCGTGGTTCCGTACAAATTGACCACACGATCGCACGACGGGGTGCTTTAAAGTTATGGAACTTGCTTAACGAAGAACCTTATATCAATAGTTTGGGGGCGCTGACGGGCAATCAGGCTATGCAGCAAGTAAAAGCTGGGCTTAAAGCAATTTATCTTTCAGGTTGGCAAGTTGCCATTGATGCGAATAGTCATGGTGAAATGTATCCGGAACAATCGCATTATTCCGTTGATTCTGTTCCAAAAGTCATCAAAAGAATTAATGCGACTTTTAAACGTGCAGATGAAATCCAGTGGAGCGAAGGTCGAAATGATATCGATTTTTTTGCCCCCATTGTCGCTGATGCTGGGGCCGGATTCGGCGGTGTACTCAATGCTTTTGAGTTAATGAAATCGATGATCGAAGCTGGGGCGTCCGGCGTCCATTTTGAAGATCAACTTGCTTCTGTAAAGAAGTGTGGTCACATGGGTGGAAAAGTGTTAGTGCCAACACGCGAGGCTATTGCTAAACTGATAGCAGCTCGCCTCGCCGCCGATGTTATGGGGGTTCCTACGCTAGTGATAGCAAGGACGGATGCGGAAGCTGCGGATTTGGTGACATCGGATGTTGATGAAAATGATCGTCCTTTTTTAACTGGTGAGCGTACTATTGACGGCTTTTATCGTACACGTAATGGGATGGATCAGGCTGTTTCACGCGCGTTAGCATATTGTCCGTATGTCGATTTGATATGGTGCGAAACTAGTAGGCCTGACTTGGAATTTGCAGAGGAATTTGCGCATCGTATTCATGAGAAATTCCCTGGGAAGATGCTGGCATATAACTGCTCACCTTCTTTCAATTGGAAAAAAAATCTCGATGATGCCACCATTGCACGGTTTCAAAGTAGCCTCGGCGCACTTGGCTATAAATTTCAGTTTATCACCTTAGCAGGTTTTCATAGCCTGAATCATTCTATGTTTGAGCTCGCTCACGGCTATGCGCGGCGTCAGATGAGTGCATTCGTTGAACTTCAAGAGCGTGAATTTGAATCTGCAAACAAGGGTTTCGCAGCTATAAAACACCAACGCGAAGCAGGAACAAGTTACTTTGAGATGGTAACGACAACGATTGAAACAAGCGCTTCTACTACGGCACACGGAGTGGCAACTGAAGATGAGCAATTCTCCGAATGTGAGACAGCGTATTGAGCATTAAGGAAGGGCGACTTGTTGGTGCCTTTATAGTGATCAATAAGAAGCGATATTGTTAATTCTAAACTGATCTGTAAGCTGGTGCTGGGATTGTATTGCTGACTTTTTGGAGCTCAAGTCGCCAGTCTGATCTTGGTTATGCTTCGCGCGTCGTACTATCCAATTCAACCTATTCATTTTCGAATCGCGTGCGGATTAAATTTGACTGTCAATCGTTCATCTCTTCTCTTTTTGTTACTAAATTACCCTTAGCCGTGAGCTACTTTGTATTGTGCTTTATTACGTCAACAAAGAAAAATTAAAAGTTAACTATTGGTGCTTAATTAAATGGAGCGAAAGTTGTTACGGAAGTCACAAGGTCACAGTTTAATTGAAGTTCTTATTTCTATCTGTATTTTGATGGTCGGCGCAGTCGGAGCGATCAATCTTCAACTAGCGTCTCTCCGAACTGCGCAGCAGAGTTCTTTTTATTCTTCTGCAGTAATGTTGTCCGCGGAGTTGGCTGAGAAGATGCGTGCGAACGACACGCAAATGAAATTGACCGATGGCTTAAACCTATATAGCCATTTTGCATATGATGCCCTTGTCGACGGTCATCCTTCCTCTTCTAAGTATTGCTTCACTCTTGCTTCTAATTGTAGTCATACAGATGTCGCAACGGCAGATATTGCTGAATGGCTTATTCGTGTAGGAAACACATTGCCAAGCGCGCGCGTTGTCGTATGTAGAGACAGCGAACCATATGACGAGGAAGAAGGTACGTTAACGTGGAGCTGCAACTCTAGTGAAAGCGCTTCTTTTGTCATCAAGATAGGGTGGCAATCCAAAAATCCTGACGATTCTTTTATGGAAACAGGTGATGCGAGACCACCAAAATATGTGATGTTGGTCGAGTCGTATGTAAGGTGAACAAGGATTTATTGGGTTTGAACATGAAGAAGAATTATAAGGCGGAAACGCAGTCAGGTTTGAGTATGGTAGAGCTGATGGTCTCATTGACATTGGGTTTGTTGGTGTTGTTGGTAGCAACTACACTGCTCTTTACAACGAGAGCATCATTTTCACTTCAGACTGATCACAGTGATATTCAGGAGTCTGCTAGTTTCGCCATCGATAATATTGCTCGCTCTTTGAGGCAAGCTGGCTATGTTAACTTAGATTCTAGCAGCTCACCGCAAATTACAGCGGCAACCTCTAGCGCTGATATTGTCGGTCTTGATGCGAGTACCTTAAGTGCGACAAATTCCGACATTGCGGGCGCAGTCCAATCGAAGACAAATTTCAGCGATGTACTAGCAATCCGTTTTTTTGGTGCTGGAAATTCAATTAGTGGTGATGGCACGGTTACCAATTGCGCGGGATTCCCAATACCAGCCCCAATATCTTCTGATACTGCAGACGAGGATCGCGGATGGAGCATCTATTACGTGGTAGAAAATGCCAACAAAGAACCTGAGCTTTTTTGTAAATATCAGTCAATTAACTCGAAAAATGGAAATATGAGTTGGAGTGCGCAGGCAATCATTAAAGGAGTTGAGTCATTTCAAGTTCTTTATGGAATTGACATATCACGTAGCGATCTTGGAGGAGTAAAAAAATTCTTAACTGCGAGTGAGATCAACGCACTGGATTTAGGTTTAGATTTGGTCGGTGATACAGCAACAGAGAGAAAGATTGATCTAAATCGTAAAACGTTTTGGAAGAAAGTTACCGAAGTAAGAGTAGCAATGTTAGTTAGCGGTGAAGAGAGAACGCGAAATGATTCTCTCGTAAATACATATCACTTATTTGGTGACGATTATGCTGCGATTGCAGGAAATGTTGACAAAGGGACGACGATTAAAGAAAGCGATATCCCTACTGAGAGACGAAACCGATTGAGAAGAGTTTATATCACAACAGTGCTTTTAAGAAATAACTGTATCGTTGATCCAGTTCGTGGTATCTGCTCAGCACCTGCGTGAGGATGAAATGAGTATATGTTCTCTGAAAAAAAATAAATACAAAATACGGCACTTGCCATTCCGTCGTGTCTACTCAAGTGGATTTTCTCTTGTTATTTCAATGGTAATGTTGGTTGTGATTCTACTGCTGAGTGTTTCACTTGCTTATCTTTCTTTGCAATCAGAGAGAGCTGCAAGAAACAATCGCGATCGACAGGTTGCGATGACAGCGGCTGAGGCAGCACTTCGTGATGCGGAGAGTGATATAGACTCCCAAGCGTCAATTGGTAGAAGTTTGATATTCGATGCTTCATCCAATTTATTTTTTGAGGAAGAGTGCGCCAGGGGAGATAGTAATACCTATCAAGGTCTGTGTTTACCTGCCGGTCCCGGAAAAGCCGCGGTTTGGCTTACCGTCGATATTGCCTCTGACGGTGCGGATGCGGCAAGTGTTCAATTCGGACGATTTACAGGACAAAAGATGGCAATTGGAAGAGCGCTATTTCCATCTAAATTACCCCGTTATCTCATTGAAGCCGTTCCTGACGTTGAGGCAGGGCAGCGTGCTGATGATCACATGAAATATGTTTTTAGAATCACTGCGATTGGTTTTGGATCTGATTCAAAAACGCAGGTGGTATTACAAAGTTTTTATAGAAAGGCCGCAAAATCAATATGAAGATGCAGGATGTATTTGAACTATTTTTTTTTGTTAAATTAATTAACTTGCGTTACTTAGTAATGCTTTTTTCTCTAGGAATGTCAGCATTCACATTCGCTTCGCCGCCGACAATTGCATTATCTGACGCACCACTTTACTTGAGCTCAGGAAATGTTCATCCCAATTTACTATTGGATTTGTCGGTTGAATATCCTACTGCCAAAGCTGCATACAATAATGTTGATGACTACAACAGGTCTACTGAATATCTAGGATATTTCAATCCTCGGAAATGTTACGAAAGTGGCGGAATCAGGCGTTTTACTCTAGTCAATTCGAGTGGGGCGGCCACAATAGATACCCAAGGGGCATCGTCAAAATTAGCTAGTTTTTCTGATATGCAAAATGGGTATTTTTACGCAGTTAAAGACACCGATGCTAATTATGAATGTGAAGGTACGGCATTTAGTGGAAATTTCATGAACTGGGCGTCAGCTTCTGCAATCGATATGCTACGGTTGGCATTAACTGGTGGTGACAGAGTTGTCGATACACCATCGCAGACTATTTTGCAACGCGCCTTTCTACCGAACGGCTTTTACAATTCAGGTTATTTTGTAAAAAAAAGTAGTGAGTTCTGTTTCAGGAAAGAGTTCTCCTGAAAGAATAACTCCCTACAAAGTTTCTCGGCTTTACGTATTCAATTGCGATAATAAAATTTTATTCAGTGATAGCGATACTTTAAATGTCTGTGCAGGACAACGTAGCTATCCAAGTAATAATGCAGCACTTGATTCAAAAATTTACTTTCCTAGTGACCGTATTTTAGGAGAGTTTTTAGTTCGCGTTCAGGTCTGTGACAATTCCGAAAATATAACTCGACTTGATTTGTGTGCCCTCTATCCGAGTGGAAACTATAAACCGGTGGGTAATATGCAGCGTAACCAGAATTCGATGCGTTTTGGTACGTTTGGCTATCTACTGGATAATACAAATACGCGATATGGCGGCGTTCTCAGGGCGCCGATGAAATATGTAGGAAACAAACAATTTCGTGCCGCAAATGGATTTTTGCCAGAGCCTAACGATCGTCCAGAGTGGGATGCGATAACAGGGGTATTTCTTTCAAATCCAGAGAAAGACGTAAGTGGTAATAGTGGGGTTATCAATTATCTCAATATGTTCGGTCGCCGTGGTAATTACAAAGTAAATGATCCACTAAGTGAAATGTATTATGAAAGCATACGCTATTTGCAAGGTGGTACAGCTACCCCTGCGAGCACTGAGGGAATGTCTGCAGATATGCAGGATAGTTTTCAAGTAATATCCAAATGGATTGATCCGGTTGAGGCTTCGTGTCAACGCAATTACGTGATCCTCATTGGGGATGCCAACACACATCATGATACCTATATTCCAGGATCTACCCTGATTGGTGCAAACCGTCCAAAGCGTCCCGCTGAGAGTTCAGCGAAAAATGGCAAGGATAATCCAAAATTGCCGCCATTTGATGTCAAGGTACAGACGGATCTCGTTGCATCATTGGAGTCGACTCGTACTCTCGGCAATTTGTTACCAGTTCCCGAACTGGCGAATATGGCGACATCCTATACAGGCGCCGATGCTGGAACATTTTATCTCGCTGGTACGGCTTACTGGGCGCACACAAACGATATTCGATTGGATAAGCCAGTGAGAGTAACAACGTTTGTGATCGATGTAGATGAAAATGGAAATGGCTCTATAGATAATGTCAGCCGTTCTAGGACCGCGCCACGACGTTCTCAGCTGTATCTCGCTGCTAAATATGGTGGCTTTAATGATACAAACGGCGATAAAAATCCATTCATGACGTTTGCTAAGGATGGAGTAACGGTCGTTAATAATAACAACGAATGGGCAGCGAGCAACCAAAATGATCCTGATAATTTTTTTCTAGCAAGTGATCCGAAGAAAATGATCAATGCCATTAATTCTATTTTTCAGTCGGTAGCATCTTCAGCAGGAACCCTTGCTGGAGTGGGTATTTCATCTACTTCAGCAAGCGACACTCCATTTATCTATGAGCCAGGATTTTCTGCCCCAAAATGGTCTGGCATTCTATTGAAGAAACGATTCGACGCTTCGCCGGCTATTCCAATTTGGAATGCAGCAGAAATATTGACTGGTAACCCTAATGCGAAGATCGCGCCTTTTCCAAGTGTTGATGCTCGAAATTTGTATACGTCAATGGTAAATAAAGATGGAGCGTTAAAAACAGTGCCCTTTATTTGGAATGGAGGTAGTTATTTTAGTGCGGCAGACCAGTTAAATTTCAATACGAATCAGCATACTGGTGAAATCGATAATTTAGGAGCGGAACGCATAAACTATTTACGCGGAGATCGTAGTATGGAAGAGGGTATGGATGCGAGATCTCAATCAACGTTTACGTTCCGGCCAAGAGACAGTGTATTAGGTGACATCATCAGTAGTACACCGGTCTATTACGGCACTCCTGCTAAAAACCTTTCTGCACCTGGCTACTCAAAATTTTATCGAGAAAACGCTTATAGGAGAAAAGCGGTTTATGTTGGTGCTAATGACGGTTTTTTACATGCATTTGATGCAGATAACGGTACCGAACTATTTGCTTATGCACCAAATGCTTTGCTCTCGCGGTTGTCTGCTTTGACTGATTCGTTCTACAGTCATCAATCCTTTGTGGATGGCAAAATCGTCGTAAAAGATGTTCTTGTAAAAGGTGACTGGAAGACGGTGCTAGTGTCTGGCATGGGTGCTGGCGCAAAGGGCCTCTTTGCCTTAGATGTGACTGATCCTGGAAAGTTTTCTAGTGGCGCTGGGGCATTATGGGAGTTCACTGATAAGATAGATCCCGATATAGGGAATATTTTATCAACGCCTCTTATTGCAAAATTCCGAGTTGGTGGAAATGCAGTAAGTCCAATTTATACCAACTATGTCATCGTGTCGAGTGGCTATAATAATTATGGCGCCACTCCTGGAGGTAGTGGTAATGGTGCTATCTTCATTTTATCTCTCGATAAAATGCCTGGCGAGCCATGGGTTTTAAACTCTAATTATTTTAAGTTGACAACCCCGATTAAAGATACGAGCCGTGCCAATGGCTTGGCAGCGCCAAACCTTGTCTACGGCGGAGATGGTGCAGTTGCGCATCTGTATGTAGGCGACTTACAAGGAAATCTATGGCGATTTTCTTATTTAGATACCTCGTTAGCAACCCTTAGTCATACACCTGCACTTATTTTTACAGCGAAGACTCGCAGCGGTAAGACTCAACCGATTACAGTACAACCACAAATAGTCTATGCGCCAGGAGGTGGATATATATTGTTATTTGGTACTGGTAAATATCTAGAGGCCAATGATTTACTTCCATCCGATTATGGTGAAAATTCATATTACGCTATTCTCGATACGACTTATAACGCCGATGTCGTGACTAGCAGAAGTCAACTTACTCCACGTATTGCGACACGTTCAGGGAACGGTTATGTTGTAACTGGTAAAAGTTTTATTTATGGCGTTAAGTCACCAAAAAGTAAGGGCTGGTATCTTGATTTTCCGGACTCTCAAATAACTGGTGAACGAATCCATCACGATTTACCTGGTGTTGTAACGGGAAGTGCCTACAGTTTCAATACGATGATGCTGAATGTCTCGCCATGTTCTCTTGGTGGGGGAAGAAAATATGCCGTTGACGTGCTCACTGGCGTGAGTAGTGGAGAGACAGGTTTCGCATCATCTATTGGACTAATGAGCAGCCCGGTTCTAATTAATCTCGGCACCACTGTGGGCGACCGAAATGCTACAGGTGCTCGCCGAGTTACTACGAAATATTTGCAGCGAAATCAAGGACCTGCGGGAAATGAAATGACGTCATTGCCTGATGTCGTAACACGTGCGGGTCGCGTTAGTTGGATTGAAGTGCAAAATTTTCAGGAATTACGGAAAGCTGCTGTGCCTGCTAAAAAGGAAAATTGATTAAATTCCCAAATGGGACGCTGAAACGTAAGCTTATTCGACGGTCATTTCGGTGGCCATATTGCGTAACCGTAGGCCGCTACAGCGGGAGATTCCGATCAGGTTCCCTTTTCATCTTTTTCTCTCATTGGAGATCAATTTATTTTCTGACTTCAATAAACAATGATCAAAAATATAGATATCAAGGAGTGCTATGCATAAAAAGCGATATACGGGTTTCAACCTCATCGAGTTAATGATAACCATCGCAATCATCGCCATATTATCCACCATCGCTTACGCGTCGTATAGCTCCAGCATTACTAGGGCAAAACGGGTAGAAGGCAAGAGTGCTTTATTTAAAGCAATGCAGCAAGAAGAAAGGTTTTTTACTCAACATAATCGTTATATTGTCTTCGGCAAAATAACTTCAGATCCGAATGCTTCAAGTTTTCAATGGTACTCAGGGGATAGTGCAACCAAGAGTGGCTACGAACTTAGTGCTGCACCATGCAAAGATAGTGCAATTCAACATTGTGTTGAAATTATGGCTACACCGGGTACGCAGAATGTGGACTCTCATTTTCAAGATTCAGAGTGTGAAAAATTTTCCCTCACCAGCACTGGTATTAAGTCATTTTCAGGTAATGGGAATAAAGAACAATGCTGGTGAAAATGAATAAGCATTTGATTTATAGATGGACGAATATTGGCTTCACACTCGTTGAAATCCTCGTTTGTTTGTCTATTGTAGTTATTTTGATGAGCATGGCGTTGCCTAGCTTTTATCGCTTAATTGAAAAACAAAGACTGAAAATAACAGTCGCTGAATTTTATGCTGCCATCAATCTCACCCGCGCCGAAGCGATCAAACGTAGTGCGCAAGTCAGTCTCATTCCAAATGACCGCAAAAACTGGCAGTCAGGATGGAAGATCGTTGTGGAGGCAGACGGAAGAGACGATGTAGATGTCATTCTTTTCTCGCATGAAGCACTCGCCGAAGGCTTTTTGATTACTCATAATTTTACTGATGCGTCTCAGACTTATATCTCATACGCAGGACAGGGGCAGAGTCGAACTTACCTAAGTAGTCAACAGCCTCTGGCTGGTACTGTCTCGATGACTTTAGGGGAGAATACAAAGCGAATTAAAGTTAATTTTCTTGGTCGGGCCAGAATCTGCGAGCCAACATATGATCTGACCTGTAGTGATAGCTAAATTAGTCGTTAATGTTATACCTGATGGTATTCTTTCTTCTTGTGCGATCGCGTGCGCGATGGTTGAAGGGATTTTGTTGACCATTCCTCGTGCTTGCTCGCAAAATTTTTTTTGTACCAAGTTTTTTACGAGATATTAGTTATACGTAGACGCATATTGGACGCTAAACGATTACTTGGATTTGTTGGTTCTCTCATAATATATGTCACAATATACCTATTCCCCGCGAAGGTCGATGGCGACTATTTTTTTTGCTCATAGCCTACGTGTGGAACTAGGTCTGTTTTACTTCATATGACAAGAAGTCGATTTTCTAAGGGCACCTATGTCGCCAGTTATCAAGCCAGGTCTGATTATTTTGCACGGCAACCAGTTAGAGGAGCTACAGTCCGCAGTATTTACGTGGATTTCTCAGTATCCTCTACACCCGTTAGAAAAAGACATTTTCCTTGTACAGTCAAATGGCGTAGCGGAATGGTTAAAAATAAGTTTAGCTGATAACCTCGGTATCTGTGCCGCAAATCGTATCGAATTACCGGGACGGTTCTTGTGGACTGTTTACAGGAGCATGTTAGGACGGAGCCAGATTCCATCAAGCTCTTTTCTTGATAAGTCGCCGCTCACATGGCGTTTAATGCGTTTGTTACCAGAGTTGCTTGATGATCCTGTTTTTTTGCCATTAAAAAATTATCTTTCCAATGGTGATCCCGAACGTCGTTTGCAATTAGCTGCTCGGCTGGCGGATCTGATCGACTTGTATCAGATGTATCGTTCGGATTGGTTACTGGATTGGAGTCAGGGTAAAAATTCTCTTAGCCGCGCATGTGGTGACGCACTTGACTTATCAAATGATCAGTTGTGGCAGGCAAAATTATGGCGTGCTATTTTGCAGGATATTCCTGAACAAGAAAGACAGCTTGGTCGGGTCAACGTTCATCAACGGTTCATTGATGCGATAGAAAGTGGAGCCGAACCTCAATCTCAGCTGCCTCGTCGTGTCATTTTGTTTGGTGTTTCGGCGTTGCCTAGGCAGACTCTGGAGGCCCTGTCAGCTCTCGCTAACTATACGCAGATCATATTGGCAGTACCGAATCCTTGTCAATTTTATTGGGGGGATATTATTGATGGCCGAGACTTATTACGATCGCAGCACAAGCGCCATAAAAATCGACGCGGCATTGATTTATCCTCAGTACCATTGGCGGAGCTGCATGCGCACAGCAACCCGTTGCTCGCTAGTTGGGGGAAGCTAGGTCGAGATTTTATACGAATGCTAGATGAGTTTGACCAAGAGGAACAGACCCGTGCCAGTTTCTCTAGCCTTAAACTCGATCTTTTTACTGATGGCCAAAGTCCTTATTTACTGGGGCAGGTTCAAAATGCGATACGTGATTTATTGCCGCTGAGTGAGCATTCAGGAAAACAAATTACGTCTGAAGATCGATCTATCGAGTTTCATGTTGCACACAGCCCTCAGCGTGAAGTTGAAGTATTGCATGATCGCTTACTAACTCTTTTAGCAAACAAAGAGGGTAAACAACTGCAACCCCAAGAAATCGTGGTGATGGTGCCTGATATCGTATCGTTTTCTGCGTCGATCAGTGCTGTATTTGGACAATATAAACGCCACGATGCACGTTTTATTCCTTTTGAGATTGCTGATGCGTCTGATCGGAAAAATAATCCTCTGTTATTAGCCATAGATTGGCTATTGCGCCTACCGCAACAACGGTGTTTGCAGAGTGAAATCTGTGATCTCTTGGATGTTCCCGCTTTGGCATCATGTTTTGGTTTGGATGAGAATGATTTGCCCACGCTAAAACACTGGATACAAGGCGCAGGAATTCGTTGGGGATTAGATCAGCAGCACCGGAACGATCTTGGATTAGGTGCAGCAGGCGAGCAAAATTCATGGCTATTTGGTGTTCGGCGAATACTACTTGGGTATGCTGTAGGTGCATCGAGTGAGTATCAGGGAATTGAACCCTATCCTGAAGTCAGTGGTCTCGATGCCGAATTGGCTGGGGCATTAGCTGAATTTATTACGCGATTAATTTCGTGGAGATCGCATCTATTATCATCATTGCTACCGGATCAGTGGACAGAGGTGGGGCGCCGGTTTATGAAGGCTTTTTTTTCTGCTCGTACGGAGAATGATCGTATTTTGCTGGCACGCCTCAACGAAAGTTTAGCGACTTGGACTGAGCTTTGTGAGCAAGCGCATTTTGAGGAGCCTGTTTCTTTAGCTGTGTTTCGGGAAGCCTGGTTAGGCAGTTTGGACGAGAGCAGTCTGAATCAGCGTTTTATCTCTGGCGGCGTGACTTTTTGCACGTTCATGCCTATGCGTGCTTTGCCTTATAGAGTTGTTTGCTTACTCGGAATGAATGAGGGTGATTTCCCTCGAAGAGCAAATAAGGTGGACTTTGATTTGTTGACGCTTCCGGGAATGGCGAGGCCTGGCGATCGCTCGCGTCGTGATGATGATCGTTACTTAATGCTCGAAGCCCTGTTGTCGGCTCGCGACAAACTGTATGTCAGCTGGGTCGGACGGAATATTCGCGATAATTCAGAACAGCCTCCATCCGTCTTGATCTCGCAGTTACAAGATTATTTGCGAGAGGGCTGGAACCTTGACTTATCTCAGTACACAACAGAACATCCGCTTCAACCATTTAGTGCAAGTTATTTTTACGCTTCACCGTTGCGTCAGTTAACCTACGCAACGGAGTGGGCTGCGGCGCACGGTGTTATTGCTGAGCTACCAAAGCAGCACCGAAAAAATACGATAAAAAATGGTAATGACAATGCTGATACGATGACAAGTTCAATCGTTGACGAGGCTATTTTCCCCTTCGATATTGAGCCAGACTTTCGTTTAAAGCTGAGTGAGTTGGGAAGATTTGTTCGACAGCCAGTCGCTTATTTTTTTCAAAAACGATTGGGTGTCAATTTCAGATCTGAGCAACTCACTGGCGATGATGAGGAGCCTTTTACGATTGATGCATTGAGTGAATATAAATTGGCTGAACGCCTGCTGCTTAGTAGCACTATAGATGAAAAAATCATCGACGTCCCAGCACACTTACGAACGAAAGCGCAAGCTTTAAAGAGGGAGGGCGTACTCCCAATCGGACTGACAGGACGTCATTTTCAAGAAAAACTGGTCGCAGAACTGACACCAGTTTTCGAATCCTACCTTGCGCTGCAACAGCAATTTCCTGTCGAAGCCGAGAAGTTAGCATTTCAGTTTGAGCATCAAGGTATTATTTTGGCAGACTGGCTGGACAATCTGCGTCATGATGGTACGGTGAAAGATCATTATCTTGAGACTAGTTGCCTGCTACAAACTGCGAGCAAGATATTAGATTCTAAAGGGGATATTCGCGCAGAAAAATTAATTGATGCGTGGCTAAGACAACTTGCGGCTTCACAGGCTGGTCAGACAATGACGGTTTATTTGGTCGCTCGTGATGCCATCATAAAAATGCCTTCCATTAATACAGCAGAGGCAACAAAAACACTGGCATGCTTGATCGAATTGTGGAAAAAAGGACTTGATCATCTTTACCCATGCGCATGCAAAACAGCGCTGGCGCTCATCGCTGATAAAAATCCACAGCAAGTCTATGATGGAAATTTCAATCTGTCAGGTGAGAGGGAGAATACTTATCTGTCCCGCGTATGGTCTGATTATTCCCAACTTAGTGGTCATCCAGAATGGGAATCTAGTACGATATCTTTATATAAACCGTTATTTGACTGGTCAAGAGAGTTGCAAAAAATTCCTCTTACATCGTCCCATAATATGACTTCAGATATAGGAGTCGCAGTATGAGTGAGACCCTTCATCCCATATCATTTCCTTTACATGGCTCGCGTTTGATTGAGGCGAGTGCGGGAACAGGTAAGACATGGACAATCGCAGCTCTTTATTTGCGTCTTGTTCTTGGGCACGGTGACGATAATGCATTTGTCCGAAGTTTGCATCCCTCCGAAATTTTAGTCATGACCTTTACGCGGGCAGCGACCAGAGAATTAACGGATAGGATTCGTCAGCGGCTTTCACAGGCGGCAGCGTATTTCCGTTCGCAGGAATCGAATGCGCCGCCTACCAATGATCCATTTTTAAATGATCTACTCAAGGATTATTCGAACATTCAGCAACGTCAGCAAGCTGCTTATCAACTCAGTAATGCGGCTGATGCAATGGACGAGGCAGCCATCTTTACCATTGATGCGTGGTGTCAGAGAATGCTGCGGGAGCATGCGTTTGATAGCGGCTGTTTATTTGATGAAGAGCTACTTAGTAATGAGTCTGTGATCTTAGAAGATGCCGTCCGTGATTATTGGCGGCAACAAGTTTACCCGCTGAATGGCCAGGCCTTACAAATCGTGACGGATTCTTGGAAAGATGCAGATGCGTTACAAATAGCAATCAGAAAATTACTCCCTCATGCCAATTTAGTCACCACTGACTCATCCATCACATTGTCTGCGCTCATCCCGCAGGTATTGACTGAACAGGTCACATTGCTGCATCCACTCAAAGCAGAATGGTTAGAAGTCGCTGATCAGATGGCAATGTGGTTTAAGGTCCAGCAAGAGAATACACCAAAACAATTTAACGGCAACAAGCTAAGATCCGCAAGCTTACAAAAATGGCTGGCATCTTTAAAAAATTGGGCACTCGACCCGCACTTAATCTGGCCAGATGATTTTGCGAAAATTGCAGAAAAACTCAATCCAACAGCGTTGATGGCCGCATGCAATAAAGGGTATGAGATATCGGTCCCCGAGATCTTCGAGCGATTTCCGTCTTTGCAGCTTGCTCTCGAAAAAATAGAGCCGATTGCGCATACCTTGTACCGTCACGCAGTTACATCCGTATCTTCTCGGATTGAGCTGCTTAAGTCGCAACAAAAGCAGTTCGGGTTTAATGATCTGTTATCTCGGCTTAAACAGGCATTGACGGGGGGGAATCGTGTTGCTATGCGTGAGCGAGTCTTAACGCAATATCCCATCGCAATGGTTGATGAGTTTCAGGACACATCACCAGACCAATATGCTATTTTTGATGCCATTTATCGGGTTGATGAAAATCGTGATGATATTGGACTTTTTTTGATCGGCGATCCTAAACAATCTATTTACGGATTTCGTGGTGCTGATATTTATAGCTATCTGGCGGCACGCAAAGCCACGGAGGGACGTCATTATCTTCTAGGAACAAATTATCGCTCAACCATCGACTTGGTTAAGGCTGTCAATCAGATTTTTATGTTTGCTGAAACCGAGTCTGGCTATCTGTCGCATTCAGCGGGGGCATTTCAATTTCGGACAGTGGATGAAAATCCGGTTCCATTTGAGCCGGTTCGGGCCCATGGGCTGGATTCTCGATTTGTTGAGTTCGATACAAAAACACAATCAGCTCAGACGGCTAAGTCGCTACATTTTTTGTACGCAGATAACGAGCAATCAAACAAAGAAGACGCGCAACACTTTTTTGCCGAGCATTGTGCACAATATATCGTTGAGCAATTAAATTCGGAGCAGGCAGGGTTTATGGCTGCTGGGGCTTTTCAAAGACTAAAGCCAGCCGATATCGCCATTCTGGTCAAAGATCGAAATGAAGCAGCAGCAATACGTAGGGCATTGCAAAAACGCCTCGTGGCTAGTGTGTATCTTTCCGATAAAGACTCAGTCCTACAGAGCGAAGAAGCAGAGGATATGCTGCGATGGCTGCAAGCTTTCGTTGATCCGATGGATACTGAATTAGGGAGAGCTGCTTTCGCGACCAACACAGCGATGCTCAGTCTCAAACAATTAGTCGATCTGGTATCCGATGATCTAGCCTGGGAGTCTCGTCTGGAGCAATTGAAAGAGTGGCATATCATCTGGCAACGACAGGGGATTTTGGCGGCAATTCGGCGCTTTATTTTTGATCTGGCATTACCAGAAAAACTCTTGCAAACCGTCGGTGGTGAACGACGATTAACCAACGTCTTACATCTGGCAGAGTTGTTAGAAAATGCGAGTGGACAAATCGACGGTGAACGTGCTTTGATTCGTTGGTTCGCTGAACATATTGCAGACGACGATAATAATAGCGATGAGCACATACTACGACTTGAGAGTGATGCCGACTTGGTTAAAGTGATTACTATTCACAAGTCGAAGGGGCTTGAATATCCGCTGGTGTTTTTACCGTTTGCGAGTTCAGCAAGGGTAACCCAACGTCGGCAGCAGCTGTTTTTCAAATATACAGAGGCCAACGGTAATCCAGTGATTGACATGACCTTGTCTGAACAGGCCATGAAAGCGGCTGATGCCGCGCGATTAGAAGAGGAATTGCGCTTATTTTATGTCGCATTGACCAGAGCTTCGCATGGCCTATGGCTAGGTGTTTCCGCGCATTCTAAGAGCTTGCACGAGTCAGCCTTTGGTTATTTGCTCAATGGCGGCATGATGCTAAACGAGTCACCGTTGTCTGGGGCATTGACGATGCTATCGGGGAATTGCGATGCCATCGAAACGGTTTTTTTGGAGGATGAGGCTGCTTGTACTAGATACATTGAAACAAAGCAGGATCTCGAGCCCGTTGCACTGTCGGCGTATGAAGGTAAGTTTGATCGATATTGGTCTGTGACAAGTTTTTCTTCTATCGTCAGAAACCTGAATCAAACCTTTTCAGTTGCTAGACTGAAAGATAATAAACTGTTTGAAGATGATGAAATCGAGCCTGTTAGTCCATCGCAGAATGCTGCGTGGCATCGCTTTCCACGTGGTGCCATTGCTGGGCAATTTTTGCACGAACAATTAGAGTGGATGGCTAACGAGGGTTTTCATATTGTGACAGAGCGCAACTTTGCTGAGCGCTTACGCAAGCGGTGTACGCGCGCAGGATGGGAACATCATCTCGATGATATTGTTGAATGGATGGTGCAGATTGTCTCCACGGCGCTGTTGCCAGTTGGCATAGCGTTGACGGAGATTGATCATCTGATACCAGAAATGGAATTTTGGTTACCGACAGCATCGACCCCCGTCAAGGAGCTTGATGCTCTCTGTCAATCCTATTTTTTGAATGGTATTAGTAGACAAACCTTAAGCCAGAAGATGCTCCATGGATTACTAATGGGATTTGCTGATCTGGTTTTTGAACATGAAGGTAAATACTGGGTGCTAGACTATAAGTCGAACTCAGTCGCGACGGATGATTCTGGCTATCATGAGGCGGCGCTGGTCTCTGCGATGGCTGCGCATCGCTATGATGTGCAAGGCGCGATATATATGCTGGCGCTTCATCGTTTACTGCAATCCCGCTTAGGTGCAAGATACGACCCCGATGAACATATCGGCGGTACTGTATTCTTATTCTTGCGTGGACTCGCCAATCAAACTACGCATGGTTGTTATCATCTTCCTGCAAACGGTACCTTTTTAGAAAAGATGGATCAACTGATACGAAATCAGGATGTCACCGTTGACGGATATTCTCATGAAAACCATGCGCAAGTTGCAGTGCAAGAAGAGGGTGAAAAATGAGTACCTGCGCTGAACTTATCGTTTCGCTCGAGTTGCTCGTCGAGCAAAAAAAATTGCGTCGAATCGCGCTAGCTTTTGCGCGATTTTTGATGGATCTTGGGATGAGTAACGTGCATCAGGTTTTCTGTGCAGCAGTGCTGACAGAGCTTGAGGCTCGCGGACATATTTGCCTTGACCTCAATTTGTTTGCGCAAGAGCCATGTGCACTTCTTGAGTGGGAAGTGTCGGTGTGGCAACAGCTGAGTGCTGACTTTTCTTTTCCGAAGACAAAAGACGGCTGGTTAGCCGCACTGAGCGTCAGTGAGCATATTTATGTCGCCACAAACCGTGTTGGTGAGATGAGGGTTGATTTGTTTGCACCTGTGGTCAATGAAGATCAACGACAGCTATTAGTACTGCAAGATAGTCGTTTATATTTGCGGCGCTATTGGAAAGATGAAGTGCTGATCGCCGATGCAGTAAGGGGGAGAGCTGCGCAACATATCAACGTCATTGCGGGTGATGTGCGTCGTTGGGTTGATGTGTTATTTGATTTGTCAGGCGACTTTTTAAGTAATAGCAATCAACGCTCGACGGCTGATATTGACGCAGAGACCGACTGGCAAAAAGTTGCTTGTGCTATTGCAGTTCGTAGTCATTTTTCTATTATTACTGGTGGTCCTGGTACTGGTAAAACCTACACGGTCGCACGCTTAATCGCGTTGATTCTTGCGCTGAGCGCTCATCCTGATCGGTTACGGATTGCTCTTGCCGCACCAACGGGTAAAGCTGCAGCTAGGTTAAAGCAATCATTAGACAATGCACTTAACGAGTTGGCACAAAAACTGGGTAGTTCACTGCCGATGAAAGAGATGAGTTCCCGTATCGGCGCGGCTCGAACCTTGCATAGCTTGCTCGGCGCCCGCCCAGATACCCGCAGCTTCCGTCACCATGCGGGCAATCAGTTGGATATCGATGTGTTGATTGTTGATGAGGCATCGATGATTCACTTGGAAATGATGGCATCTCTTTTAGATGCGCTACCACAAACTACAGTACTGGTCCTATTGGGAGATAAGGACCAACTGGCTTCTGTTGAAGCTGGTTCGGTACTCGGTGATCTATGCGGCAACGCTGAGACTGGTGGTTATACCTCAGAGACGACTGCCTATATTCAACAAGCCACAGGTCAGGCTATTGCTTCTCATTTTTCTGGAGATAGGGGAACTATCGCACAGCAAACCGTGATGTTGCGTAAGAGTCGTCGGTTTAGTGGCGCCATTGGTGCTCTTGCTGCTGCTGTAAATAATGGTAATGTTGAGGAGGCGAATGCTTGTTTTGAATTTGACAAAGAGGTTCTGAATTGGATAGGACATGCAAAGCAATCTCAGTTATTAGCGCTTGCTTATGAAGGAAGAGTTGGAGCCAAAGGGGGATATCGTGCCTACCTAGAATTAATCCAACAAATTCCAGAGCAAATCCGCGAACAAGCTTCTGAACTTCATACTGAGCGGTCTGTCGAGCTTGAAGAGACATTTAACCAATGGGTCATGTCCGTGTTACTCGCTTTTGATCAGTTCCGTCTTTTATGTGCAGTGAAAGAGGGTGAGTGGGGCGTACATAGTTTGAATGCGGCAATTGAGCACGGATTGCAGGCAAGAGGATTAATCAAACGTGACAGCGATTGGTACATTGGACGTCCGGTGATGGTAACCCGCAACGATTACAACAATAATGTCTTTAACGGAGACATCGGTTTGGCTTTGCCTGATGTTCACCGCAACAAGCCAACGCGTGTTTATTTTTTGGATGGGAACAAGCTGCGCAGCATGTTGGCATCCAGATTGAGATATGTTGAAACAGCCTACGCAATGACGGTCCATAAATCACAGGGATCAGAATTTTCGCATACTGCCTTGGTGCTGCCGCAAGAAATGTCTCCGGTTCTTACGCGTGAGCTCATTTATACTGGTATTACCCGTGCCCGGAATCAATTTAGTCTTATTAGTCCAGTCAACCAGATCTGGCACAAAGCGTTGTCTGTCAGAACCAGGCGTGATAGCGGACTCATGTCAGTTTTGCATCTATCGGATGATGCCCACTAAGCGAATAGCGTGCTTTTGCGCTATGGATGCAACAGCTTAGGCTTGTTCATTTGCCTTAACAGTAACATTTGATAGAAACCGCACAAAAATGCGCCAAAATAAGGCGTTGTATTCGTATGAATTTTACAAAGCGGCACACTTATTTTTATGAAAATTGTAAAAAATTTAACTAAATGCATTTCCAATGGGTTGTTTTAATTATAAAATGTGAAGCCGTGCAAAAACGTGCATGGTCATCAGTTGTATCAGCTCAGTTATCAGGGACATGAATAAAAGTGCATGTGACACCAATAAACTCCCTCTAGTTGCGGCAGGTAAAGAAGAAGATAACGAGAATATGAGTAAAAATAACACCACACTGACAACTGCCAACAATAACGGTATGCCGCGTCATATCGCGATCATTATGGATGGCAATGGCCGGTGGGCAACAAAGCGTTTTTTGCCACGGTTTGCCGGGCATGCCAAAGGGGTTAAAACAGTTAATAAGGTGGTTCAAGCCTGCGTCGATCGTGGTATCGAATACCTGACATTGTTCGCTTTTAGTTCAGAAAACTGGCGCCGTCCAGCCGACGAAGTTTCATTGCTCATGCAGCTTTTTAGAAAAGTACTGATTGGTGAAATCAGAAAAATGGGCGAGAAAAATATTCGTCTCAAAGTGATCGGCGATCTCTCTAAGTTCGATAAAGATCTACAAGACTTAGTGCGCAGTGCAGAGTCTGAAACCGCTATCAACACAGGCTTAACCCTGACTATCTGCGCCAATTATGGTGGGCGCTGGGACATCATGAATGCCTGCAATAAGCTGGTTGCTTCCGGTGTTAAGCAAGAAGATATTACTGAAGATCAATTAAGTGGACATCTGGCAATGGCCTATGCGCCTGATCCCGATATGCTTATCCGAACAGGTGGCGAGGCGCGTGTTTCTAACTTCTTGCTGTGGCAATTGGCTTATTCAGAATTTTATTTTACCGATACCTTCTGGCCAGATTTTGGTGTTGCTGCGTTAGATGAAGCGATTTCTTCGTTTCAAAAAAGAGAGCGCCGCTTTGGTAAAACCAGTGAGCAAGTGCAGGCGAAGTGACGTAAGGATGATGCCGAGTACTGATTTATGTCGGTTGCTCAGCGTCGTGTAGGAGGTCATGCAGCCATAAGAATCGTTGTTTGTCGTTGTTGTATATTCTGAGATCTAGTTAGGGGTCGTATCGCTATTCATCAACTTGTCACATGCAGTCAATATAATGACTGGGAATAAAAAGTTGTGGCAATTTGAATAATGCTATACTTTGCGTTCATTCATTGAACGCTTTTTATTTTGCTGCCATTGGCTCGGTGTCTGTCTAACGATAACATGAGTGTTTGGTTTATCAATGCGACGGCCAACGTTAGTTGGGGCGCATAGTGGCATGGATAAAGATCGATAATTGGACTCAAGCAAGCATGTATCGCCGACAAACTGATGACGAAGATGCGTATCTTGAAGTGATGCGCCTGCTAGACACCAACCCGCACATGTCGCAGCGAGAAATCGCCGCTGCGCTCGGTGTGAGTTTGGGTAAGGCAAATTATTGCCTCAAAGCATTGCTTGATAAGGGCTGGCTAAAAATGCAGAATTTTCAAGGCAGTACAAATAAGCTTGCCTATGCCTACTTGCTCACGCCCAAAGGCATCGTAGAAAAAAGCGAAATCACAGCGCGTTTTTTAAAAAGAAAAATGCATGAGTATGAGAATCTGCGATCACTGATCAATATGTTGCAGGCAGAAGTTAATCAAAAGTAGTTGCTGCGGCAACTAAAGAAGAAACTTAGAAGACAAGAAGGATGAAGTTAATGTTAAAAGTATCTCCAGTGATTTTGTGTGGTGGTTCAGGTACACGTCTATGGCCTTTGTCGCGTTCTGGTTTTCCCAAACAGTTTTTGGTCTTGTCTGGCACCACAAGCTTGTTCCAACAAGCAGTTGAACGCGTCAACGCGATTGCTGCCGACGATGTGCAAGTTGGTGAAACACTCGTTGTCACCAACGAAGAGCACCGCTTTTTGGCCTTAGACCAATTACGTGAATTAAAAACTGTTAACGCGACGTTGTTGCTGGAGCCTGTTGCTCGCAATACCGCACCCGCATTGACTCTTGCTGCATTGCGCGCAGTGGAGCAGGGCGAAGATCCGATCTTGGTCGTCACCCCAGCAGATCAAACGATTACAGATCCAGTTGCTTTTACTTCCGCTTTGCAGCAAAGTGTCCGCGCTGCTGCGGATGGTGCGATCATCATTTTAGGTATCACGCCAACCGCACCGGAAACTGGCTACGGTTACATCAAGCACCAAGGTGCTTTAAAAACGTTTGGTGAATACAGCGTAGCGCAATTCGCTGAAAAACCAGATGCAGCTACCGCACAACAATATCTTGATAGCGGTAACTATTGCTGGAACAGCGGTATGTTCGTGCTACGCGCCAGTACTTGGTTGAAAGCCTTAAAGCAGTTCCGGTCGGACATCGCCACTGCAACGCAATCTGCTTGGCAAGATCGCGCTTCAGATGCGCAATTTATCCGTCCTAGCAAAACTGCTTTCGCGGACGTCCCAAGTGAGTCCGTTGACTACGCGGTCATGGAAAAATGCCCAGGTTCTGACACTGCCATTAACATGGTCCCGCTGGCCGCTGGCTGGAATGATCTGGGAGCGTGGGATGCCGTCTGGCAAGTTGGTGTGCAGGACGCAAACGGCAACGTCATGCAAGGCGACGCATTTCAAGCCGATACGACAAACAGCCTGATCTACGCTTCCAGCCGCTTAGTCAGCGCAGTAGGTGTTGATAACTTAGTGATCGTCGAAACCGCTGATGCTGTGTTGGTGGCTGATCGTAGTCAGAGCCAGCATGTTAAAAAAGTTGTTGCCATGTTGGAGAAGACTGCCCGAGGTGAGCATAACTTGCATAGAAAAGTACATCGCCCTTGGGGATGGTACGACAGTATCGATGAAGAAGATCGCTTCAAAGTCAAACGAATCAACGTCAAACCGGGTGCCAGCTTAAGTCTGCAAAAACATCATCATCGTGCGGAGCACTGGATTGTTGTCAAGGGCACGGCTGAAGTTACTTGTGGGGAAAAAGTGATTTTGCTCACTGAGAACCAATCTACCTATATTCCTCTCGGCGAAGTGCATCGATTAAAAAATCCGGGCGCGATTCCTCTGGAAATTATTGAGGTTCAGTCGGGAAGCTATTTGGGCGAGGATGATATCGTGAGGTTTGAAGATAGCTACGGTAGGACCAGTTGATAAATCGATTATCGAAGTGCGTGTCATATGTCTTGATAAATAAATTTGGCTTCATCAAATTTTTTTATTTTATTTCGATTGGTTGTACGAACAAGCCTCAACGTGAGGAATGATGATGAAGTGTTTAATCATTGATCTTAATAATGCGATTTCTAGAATAAAAGAAGATAATTATAAGAGCCCAGAGCCTACATTGGTGATGGTTGCTCGATTATGTCAATGTCACTCAGATGGTTTCACAAATAAGGTATGTAAGTGAATAAAATTAGAGGCTTGATAAATCGATTCGCGGGCTATTTTGTAACGTTTGGGGCTGGTGCTGTTCAGATTATTTCTGCGGTATTTTTATCGAGGATTGCATTTCATTATTTATCTACGTCTGAATTAAAGTTGTGGTTTGTAATGATGGCAGTAATGCCATTTATTTCGTTATTTGAATTAGGGGTAACGCTTGTTCTACCGCATCAATTAGCCCAAATAAATTATGAAAAAAACGCATCGTCAGCCTTAATAACTAATTTTTTGACGGCTGTGGTTGCTATCACAACTCCGGTACTGATTATTGCATTAGTGTTGGCTAAGTTTGGAGCCACTCTTTTAAGTGAATCAGATATTCCATTGATCATTATTTTGTGCATTGCCGTCTACCTTAGAGTGATTGGTAATGTTTTGCAGGGTGTGCTCTATGCAATGTGTGACAATGCAATAGAAAAAACAATACGAATCGTATCTTCCTTAGTATTAACAATTACAGGGGTAATCTGCTTGAAAGCTGGTTTTGGTATTTACAGTATGCCAACAGCATGGATATTTGGAGCCTTATTGTCTATTGGACTAGCGATAGGGCGACAAATTGTAAAATGGAAAATAAGGATTCACTTTAACTCTATAAGTAAGCAAAAGGTAATGGAGATGCTTGGAGCTGCGATCCGATATATTGCAATCGCAGTCCCTGGCCAATTTGTGTTCAATGCGACCCCTTTTATAATTGCAGCAAATTTACCGGCAACTGATACGATTAGTTACGGACTCAACCTGCAAATTATTGCAGGTATTGGTTTGGTAGCTAATACGCCGATTACAGTCGCAACCCCAAAGCTGGCAGCACAATATCGCAAGTCGATATCAGATGCATCCAGCCTTTTGATGAATACGTTGCGATTAAGTGGATTATTGTCAGTTTTTTTACTCACCATAATTTGGATAAATCAACATTTGATATTGTCTGTGTGGACTGGGCGATCTATGCAAATTGATTCAGTATTTTTGGCCGTTTATTTTTTTATGATGTTTGTCGAATGGCAGCAAAATACAATGTCTACGGCGGTAATGGCAACAGGTAATTTTAAGTTTGTAATAGTAACCATCTGTTCTGCTTTACTGATTTTATTGGGCATGCCGTTGATAATTAAAAGGATAGGGTTTGTTGGTGTACCGCTTTCCTTATTGGCCGCACAGCTGATAACTTCTCATCCCTATAATATTAGATTGGCTTTTAAAACATACAGAATCAAGCTTTTGTCGTATTTATTAAATCTTAGAGAACCATTTTTTCTATTTATCTTGATCTGCGTTGGTTTTATTATATGCAATGAATTTGATGTCGGAGCTTTAGCTCAGCTATTCATTACTTGTTCGTTGGGCCTCCTTGTTCTCTGTGGTGTTTTCTACAGAAATATTCTTACAAAAAGTCAAAATATTCAATTTCACTTATGAGCAGTTTAAAAATTAAAGAGCTGCTACAAAATCTTTTCGATAAGATTATTAGGAATATTTCAGCTTCAGACTTGGTTAGGTATTACCAAATCTTATCTGAATCCTTGACTGCAATTTTTAAGGAAATTGTGGATTTCATTTGGAATAATTCTCACACTCAAGAAAGTCAATTGGCAGAAAATTCGATCTATGGAACAAACAGGATAAAAGTCCATTTTTTTCTTAGAGATTACGTTCTTTTCCGGATATACAGAGTAGGAGCGTTTAATATTTTCAATGCTATGTTAGATATTGAGGAGTCTTGAAGTGATATCACCGTATATTCTCTGTGATCGTTTTTTTACTTTGTTTCGATTGTTTGATTTAGCGTATTGGCGTTTATTTAGTAGACTCATTGTCATGCGTTTGCCTTCTACACCACGTGCTTTCTTTATCCAAAAACCGTTATCTTTAATCGGGCTTCGATATTTGGAAGTTGGTGATAATTTTTGCTGTGGATTTCATGCGAGAATTGAGGTTTTTGATCGGCATAACGCATCAAAGTTTAATCCGAGAGTAAGAATTGGAAGGAACGTTAGTATTAACGATCGCGTCCATATAGCTGCGATCAACAGTATTGAAATTGGGAATGACGTATTGATTGCAAGCGACGTTTATATCTCTGATCACTCTCATGGCGATACGCTTGAACTCAGATGCGCGTTACCTCCATCAAGTAGACAATTGGTTTCCAAAGGACCAGTGAAAATAGCTGACAAAGTTTGGATAGGAGAGAAAGTATCTATTTTACCAGGCGTTCAGATTGGTGAAGGTGCAATCGTTGGTGCTGGGTCTGTGGTTACCCGTAACGTTCCCCCTTATACAATCGTTGCAGGGGTGCCCGCACGGGAAATCAATAATAAAAATAATCTTTAGTTAAAAATATAGAAGGCATGTAACATGATTCACATATTTACTATTACCGCTCGCAATTATCTAAGCTTAGCGATTACATTGGGTGATTCCGTAAAAAAACATCATCCTGAGGCTCGTTTTTCTATCTGTGTGGCTGATGGATTGGATGCTATTAAAACATCTGACATCGAATATGCCTTAGTCGACGTACCAGCCATACTGGGTAAAACTTTAACTGATGATTTGGCTTTTAAATACAACATTACGGAATATTGTACCTCGGTAAAACCTATTTTATTTCGACATTTCTTTGAATCGGAACAAGATACAGATCTTATTTATTATATGGATCCGGATACCTTTTTGTATGATAGGTTGGATGTAATTACTGAGTCGACACCTGAAAAAACACTTTATTTGGCCCCCCATTTACTCGATTGTAGGATCGCTGACGACCATCCTTACCCTGAGTATAAGCATTTGTGGGAAGGTATCTTTAATCTTGGATTCTGTGCAATAAGACGTACTTATAAATCTGCTGCAATTATTGATTGGTGGGACACGCGACTGCGGCAATATTGTTATGCTGATCATATCGATGGTCTCCATACTGATCAAAAGTGGATGGATTATGCACCTGCTTTTTTTGGATTAGATTTAGAGATCGTCCGAAACTATGGGGTTAATGTCGCCCATTGGAATTTAGGTGAAAGAGAAATCAGTTCAAAAGAAGATTGTATTTTTGCGAACGACGATAGGCTGATTTTTTTTCATTTCTCTGGGTTTGATTTTAACGGAAAAGTTTTAGCGAAACATGTGAGCGCTGAAAAACAGAATTATTTTTCGAATACTATAAAACAGATGGCGGATACCTATCGTTCATCTGTTCATCAGAATGGATATAAAAAATTTATAACTATTCCATATAGATATTCCAGTTTTGATGATGGTGTGGCGATCACTAGCATTCACCGCAGAATTTACCGAACACTTAGCGAAAAGGATGGTCAGAAACTACCTTTCGAAGCTAGTAGTAACTTTAGGAAAAAAATTGAAAAGTCCCGCTTATTAGATTTTAGTAAAGAATCTTTGCAAAACTATAATTCTGGAACTGTTCAAAATTTAGGAAAGATTACGCGGGTGTTGGAGTCATCACTAAAATGTTTCTTATTGATATTTGGTATAAAAAATTATAGTTATTTAATTAAATTCTTTTCGCGTTATAGCCGTATTGAAAACAATATTTTTTTATTGAAAGACTAGTGTTTTTAAAAAAAATTTAATGTGGAATATGAGTTCATTAGCGTTGGGATTAAAGTTCATTGCTCGACAAGGATCACATTGGGTAATTTTTATCTCTGCTAGGAACTAATGATAATTTAATTTAAGTTGCTATTCACAATTTTGGATAGAAAGTAAATAGGTAATTTGAATTGTTGTTATTCGAATTTGTACGTATATTATTTTTCGGTAAATTAGGGCGTGTTGACATATAAAAAGCTGTTAACTTTTCCCGAAGTGTGTTTACATTCTAGATTTTAAAGAATGAAACGATGCTGCGACTGATGTTGAGAGATGATCAATGGGAACGAATTGCGCCT
>NZ_JBMPPD010000045.1:0-28642 GCF_049339825.1 Undibacterium sp. RuRC25W
GGCTTGATAACCCGCTGAACCTTCTTGATACCGTTTAACAACGGCCAGTTTGAATTGCTTTGTGTATTTACTCATGAAAACACCCCAAAAGTTAGGACGGGTGTCCAACTTTTGGGGTGCAGTTCAAGGTAAGGCTTTTTTATGTTTTTCTGAGTGGTACGGGTGATATTGACGGATTACTTCACCACCAAATCTGGTGACATAATCGCTTTCAGATAAGTCTGCAATTCTTCGCCCTGACGTTGCTTTTGCGAGATCCACCAGACGTTGCCTTTACGAATACTGTATTCCTGAAGCGGATGGCCAAGAAGTTCTCCAGCAACCTGTCCCAGATAGGGTTGGTGACCAACGATCATCACGGGTTCACGGCTGTTTGGCCAGTTAACTAAGCGGAGTACTGCATCAACGCTGGCATCTGGTGCCAGTTCAGGCGTAATCTTGAACTTTCTCCCACTTGCGATCAAGGCCTCGGCAGTATCGCGTGCACGTACCGCTGGACTAACTAAGATTCGACATGTTTCTGGGAGCGTGCTATCGAGCCAATAGGCGATTTTGCTGGCTTGTTTCATCCCTTTACCAGTTAATTTTCGGAACTCGTCAGTAATTTCTTCCGTTGCTGGTTCTGCTTCTGCATGCCGCCATAGGATTAAGTCCATTATTCACTTTCTGCAGTTGAGAGAGAGCCTAGTTGTTGCATTAAGAACTGCTGCGCACTGAAGTTCGCTTGTTGACCGCGGGCTTTTTTGCGCTCGTAGTTGCCATTGGAATCCAATACCCATGCGTTGACGTTATCCTTGAGGTAAGGGTCAAGTCCTTCAGCAATAACACGTTTTTTTAATGCTTTATCCAATACAGGGAACGCGACTTCGATGCGTCTGAATAAATTACGATTCATCCAGTCCGCGCTAGCAAGATGAACGTCATGTGCCAGATCATTACGGAAATAATAAATACGACTGTGTTCCAGGAAGCGGCCGATGATGGAACGGACTCGGATATTTTCGGACAAACCTGGTACCCCCGGACGTAATGTACATGCGCCTCGCACAATCAGGTCGATCTTCACGCCGTCAGCGGATGCTGCATATAGTGCCCTGATGACGGACTCATCGGACAGAGAGTTCATTTTAGCAATAATTCTCCCTGGACGGCCTTCACGTGCGATGCGCGCCTCATTGCGGATGGCTTTGATTAATTGTGGCTGTAGTGCAAAGGGTGCCAGCCATAAATAATCGAGCTTTTTGGGCTTGGTCAGACCTGTCAGGTGAATGAAGACTTCGTTGACTTCAGCCGCCATCCCAGGGTGTGCTGTTAGCAGGCCAAAGTCGGTGTAAAAACGCGTCGTTGAAGGGTGGTAGTTGCCCGTACCCATATGTGCGTAATGACGCAACACACCACCTTCTTCGCGGCGAATAACTAATGCCAGCTTGGCATGCGTCTTTAGACCAACAACACCATAAACGACCTGTGCCCCTGCGCGTTGCAGTTTATCAGCCCAATTAATATTCGCTTCTTCATCAAAACGAGCCATTAATTCAACGATGACGGTCACTTCTTTACCGAGACGGGCAGCGGTGATCAGGGATTCCATCAAGTCCGAGTTCATTCCCGTACGGTAGATCGTTTGTTTGATGGCCAAAACGCTAGGATCAAGCGAAGCTGACCGGATAAAGTCAATGACTGTCTGGAACGGTTGGAATGGATGATGCAGCAAGATATCTTGCTTGCGTAGCAGCGTGAAAATATCGGTATGAGAGTATTTTGCAATCGCCTTAGGTGAAAAAGGCGGGAAGCGCAGGTTAGCCTGCTTAACATGGTCAACAAGCTCACCCAGACGCACCATATTGACAGGCCCATCTACTGGATATAAGCGATTTTTATCAAGTGAAAATTGCTCCAACAAGAAACGCGCTAAATCATCGGGGCAATTTTTTGCGACTTCAAGCCTGACGGCGGCGCCGAACTGGCGCGTTTGTAATTCACCTTGTAATGCTTGACGCAGATTTTTTACCTCTTCTTCATCCACCCATAGATCGCTATCGCGGGTGACCCGGAATTGCGAATAGCTGAGCACTTCTCTTCCATTAAAAAGATCAGCGATGTGTGAATGAATGATTGAAGACAATAAACAAAATGTAATCCCTTTTTCTGATAATTCATCAGGTAAGCGAATGATACGCGGCAAGACGCGAGGTGCTTTAACAATCGCAATCCCGGTGCCCCTGCCAAATGCATCCTTTCCTGCTAACGAGATAATGAAGTTGAGACTTTTATTGACAACTTGCGGGAAGGGATGCGCAGGATCGAGTCCAATTGGCGTTAGCAGTGGCCTCACTTCGCGCTCAAAATAGTCCTTGACCCAGGCGCGCTGTGCTTCTGTCCGTTCTGAGTGGCGCAGGAGGTTGATGCCTTTTTTGGAGAGTTGCGGAAGAATTTCCTGGTTAAGTAGCTCGTATTGACGTTGTGCGAGCTCATGACATTCTTTGCTGATGCGTTCGAGACTTGCCTGAAAGTTGGGATGCTGGACCAGTTCACCATCAACTGTATTTTGCGCCAATAGGCTGGCGACTCTGACTTCAAAAAACTCATCCAGATTACTACCGACGATACACAAATACTTTAAGCGCTCTAAAAGTGGAATAGATTTATCTTCAGCCTGGGCAAGAACACGCCAGTTAAAAGCGATTTGTGACATTTCTCTATCGAGAAATATGACAGACTTGGATAGCTCATTTTGTGACTCTTTTGATACTGTTTTTTTATTATTTTTAGAGGCGCTTTCTGTGGAGGAAGATTTTTCCACGCCATTCGCATCCGCATTTTTTGTATTTTTTTCAGTATCGTCTGTAATAAGGTGAGTGACTTCTTGAGTGGTCATATTTTTCCGCATGTCATGCATGTCATAAAGGCTGAGATAGATATCTTAGTCTATTCTAGTTGTTTAATATGTCAGATTTATGACAAAAAGCATGGTAATAATATTAAATATTTCATCAATATTTCACGAATATTTCACTAAGTCATCGTATTGTCATAATTGGATTGTAGAGTGCTGGACGTAGTAACTAACCCTTGTAATTTACATTAGAGGTAAGCATGCAAATGAATAATCTTGTGAAAAAATTGATCTTGGTCAGTGGTATGGTCGCTTCTTTTTCAGCCGCTCAGGCAGCTGATATTACTGGAGCTGGCGCTACTTTCCCTTACCCGATTTACGCCAAATGGGCTGAAGCCTATAAGACTGCAACTGGTAATGGTCTGAACTACCAGTCTATCGGTTCTGGTGGTGGTATCAAGCAAATCAAAGCAAAAACAGTGGATTTCGGTGCTTCAGATATGCCATTGAAGGCAGATGAACTCGCTGCAGAAGGGTTGACACAGTTCCCTGCGATCATCGGTGGTGTTGTTCCGGTGGTGAATCTTGACGGCGTCGCTGCTGGCAAAATGAAAATGACTGGTGATGTTTTGGCTGGTATTTACATGGGTAAAATCACTAAGTGGAATGCACCAGAAATCGTTGCAATCAACCCAGGTATCAAGCTGCCTACTGAAGACATTACCGTAGTACACCGCTCTGACGGCTCTGGTACAACTTTCTTGTGGACTGATTTCCTGAGCAAAGTTAACGCAGAATTCAAAACAGCAGTTGGTTCTTCGACAGCTGTGAAATGGCCAGTAGGCTTGGGCGGTAAGGGTAACGAAGGCGTTGCTGCTAACGTTCAGCGTATCAAAAACTCTATCGGTTACGTTGAATACGCTTACGTTAAAAAGAACAAAATGATCTACACCATGGTAAAAAATGCCGATGGTCAGTTCGTTGAGCCAGATGATGACACATTCAAAGCTGCAGCCGGTAATGCTGACTGGTCTAAAGCACCTGGTATGTTCTTGGTGTTGACAAATCAGCCAGGTAAAACTTCCTGGCCAGTGACTGGTGCATCTTTCATTCTGATGCACAAAGTGCAGGCTAACCCTGCTGAAGCGAAAGAAGTTTTGAAATTCTTTGACTGGGCATTCAAAAACGGCGGTGCAATGGCTGCTGATCTTGACTATGTCGCTTTGCCACCATCCCTGATCAAACAGATTCAAGAAGGCTGGAAAGCAAACATCAAGGATGCAACTGGTAAATCTGTCTGGTAATTTTAGAATTGAATTACAAGCAGTCACTTATTTGTGTTTAGTTGAACTATCTTGATAAAGGCGATCTGGCGCAAGCTGGATTGCCTTTCGGTGAAAAAAAACACCTATGCAAACTCCAATGACCTCTGTCGATATGACCGTACCCTCCGCCAATCAAACTACCTCAAGTATAGATTCTTCGCAGTCGACTCAATTGAGCGATGAAAATCTGGCTAAGGTGATGCGCCGCCAACGTTGGCAGGATTTCTTTTTTCATAAGCTGACACTAGGTTTTGCTGCTCTGGTGTTAATTGTGTTGTTAGGAATTATTTTTTCATTATTTATACGTGCGGTTCCTGCGATGCAGGAGTTCGGTTTAGCGTTTATTACAACGATTGAATGGGATCCGGTTAATGATAAATATGGTGGTTTGATTGCTATTGTCGGTACATTGATCACTTCCATCATCGCGTTGTTGATTGCGTTTCCTGTGAGTTTTGGGATTGCCTTATTCCTGACTGAAATTTGTCCTGCATGGCTGAAGCGTCCTTTAGGGACCGCGATTGAATTACTCGCCGGTGTACCAAGTATTATTTACGGTATGTGGGGCTTGTTTATTTTTGCACCTTTGTTTGCGGAATACATTCAACCAGCGCTACATGCAACACTTGGCCGTTTGCCAGTGATTGGCGCAATGTTCTCTGGTCCGATGATTGGTATCGGTATTTTATCGGCGGGTATTATCCTGGCGATCATGATCATTCCGTTCATCTCTTCCGTTATGCGCGATGTGTTCGAGGTGGTGCCGCCAGTCCTGAAAGAATCAGCCTACGGTCTTGGTTGCACCAAATGGGAAGTGGTTCGCAAAATCGTATTGCCTTACACCAAAATTGGTGTCGTTGGTGGTGTGATGTTGGGGTTGGGGCGAGCCTTGGGCGAGACCATGGCGATTACTTTTGTGATCGGTAACGCTAACCAATTGTCGTGGTCGCTCTTTGCTGCCGGTAATAGTATTGCTTCTACATTGGCCAATGAGTTTGCAGAGGCAGAAACACCGCTGCATGTTTCTTCTCTTTTCCTGTTAGGTTTAATTTTGTTTGTGATTACATTTATTGTGTTATCCGCTGCGAAATTGATGTTGCTTGGTCTGAGTCGTAAAGAAGGAACGAAATAATGGACACTACATTGGCTCAATCTGGACGCAATCCTGTTTATCGTCGTCGTTTATTGGTACACAGACTTGGAATTTTCTTGTCATCATTGGCGATGGCGGTCGGCGTTGGATTTTTAATGTGGATTCTCTTCACGTTATTGATCAAAGGTTTTTCTGCGATTAATCTGGCGATGTTCACTCAGTCGACACCGGCGCCGGGCAGTGATGGCGGCGGTTTGTTGAATGCAATTGTCGGTAGTTTGATGATGGTTGGCAGTGCAGCTTTAATTTCTACTCCAATTGGTATTCTGGCTGGTATCTATTTGGCCGAATATGGTAACAAGAGCTGGTTTGGTGCTGTGACCCGATTTGTGACCGATATTATGTTGTCTGCACCATCGATCGTGATTGGCCTGTTCGTTTATGCGATTTATGTCGCTAATGTTAAGCACTTTTCTGGTTGGGCCGGCAGTATCGCAATTTCCTTGATCGCTATTCCGGTGGTCGTCCGTACGACCGATAATATGCTGGGACTGGTTCCTGCTAGCTTGCAAGAAGCTGCTTTTGCGCTCGGCGCACCGCGTTGGAAGGTCGCGTTGACGATACGTTTGCGTGCTGTTAAGGCCGGTGTGATTACGGGCATTTTGTTGGCAGTAGCACGTATTTCTGGTGAGACTGCTCCATTATTATTTACAGCGTTGAATAATCAGTTCTTTAACGGCAATATGAACAAGCCGATGGCAAATTTGCCTGTCGTTATTTACCAGTTTGCGATGAGTCCTTATGACAATTGGCGTGATCTAGCATGGGGCGGCGCTTTACTTATTACCTTTAGTGTTCTGGGCTTAAATATTTTGTCCCGCACATTATTTAATCAAAAATCACAGCACTAATCCGGGCATCGATATGACCACTACACAAACAAACAACTTGAAAAAAGCAATCGAGATTGATGGGCTGAATTTTTTCTACGGCGCTACCCGTAGTTTGCGTGATATCAATTTAAATATTTTTGACAAGAAAGTCACTGCTTTCATTGGTCCTTCTGGTTGCGGTAAGTCGACTCTGTTGCGTACCCTCAATCGGATGTACGATTTGTATCCGGGGCAACGCGCCGAAGGCAAAATTATTTATAAAGGTAAGAATATTCTGGATGCAGACCAGGATATTAATTTGTTGCGCGCTAAGGTTGGTATGGTATTCCAAAAGCCAACACCTTTTCCTATGTCGGTTTATGACAACATTGCGTTTGGCGTTCGTTTATACGAGAATTTATCCAAGGGCGAAATGGACGAACGTGTAGAATGGGCTTTAAAAAAAGCGGCGATCTGGACAGAAGTAAAAGACAAGTTAAATAAGAGTGGTCTGAGTTTGTCCGGTGGTCAACAGCAGCGTCTCTGCATTGCCCGTGGCGTATCCGTTAAGCCAGAAATTTTATTGCTGGACGAACCTACTTCTGCGTTGGATCCGATTTCTACTGTCAAGATCGAAGAGTTAATTCACGAACTTAAAGAAGAGTACACGATTGCGATTGTCACCCATAACATGCAGCAAGCTGCACGTTGTTCCGACTTTACTGCGTACATGTACCTGGGTGAGCTGGTTGAGTTTGGTGAGACCGATCATATCTTCATGAATCCAGTGAAGAAAGAAACACAAGACTATATTACCGGTCGTTTCGGTTAATTGTCCAAAGAGCTAGAGCAAAACGACGCCATTGTTGGCGGTGATTTTGTCTGTTCTTATCCATCCTTAACGGTAAAAATTTTCAGGAGATTCCAGTGACTGGCGAACACTCTTCAAAACAGTATGATCACGACCTTGAGACTATTCGCTCCAAGGTGTTGTTAATGGGCGGTTTGGTCGAGAGCCACTTCCATGACGCTATGTCTTGCTTCCGGACTGGGAATGCGGACCAGGCTGAAGCAGTTATTCAGTCCGATCTTGAAGTAAATCGTCTTGAGGTAGCGCTGGATGATATGTGCAGTCACCTGATCGTGAAGCGTCAGCCAGCGGCCAATGATTTGCGCACAGTAATGGCCACCGGTAAGGTTATTACCGATCTGGAGCGTATTGGCGACGAGTCGACAAAGATTGCGCGTATCTCGAAAGAAGCCAATATGAATCGTCGTGGCGCGTCGATGTTTAATGGTTACGACACAGTACGCGTATTGGCTGGTAGCGTTGCAGATATGTTGCATCATTCATTGGATGCGTTTGCGCGCCTTGATGATGCAAAAGCGGTACAGTTAATCGCGCAAGATGCCATTATTGACAACGATTTTCGCTCAATTATGCGTAACCTGATCACGTTTATGATGGAAGATCCGAGTACGATCACTTCTTCCTTAAACACAATGTGGGTAGCAAAAGCGATTGAACGTATTGCTGACCACGCAAAAAATATTGCCGAACATACGATTTACATCGTTGAGGGCAAAGATATCCGTCACTCGGATTATGTCGCAATTAAACAAGATCAAAAAATTGACAACGAATAATGGCTGCTGATACCACAATCCTCATCGTTGAAGATGAACCTGCAATCGTCGAGTTAGTCAGCTTCACTTTGCGTGCTGCCGGATGGAACACTTTTGCTGTCAATAACACGGCAGATGCGTGGGATTTCATTCAACGAAGAACACCACAGTTAATTTTACTTGACTGGATGTTGCCTGATCAGACTGGCTTACGTTTGTTATCGAAAATCCGTGCTGATCGTCAGTTTAATGAAATTCCTATCATTATGCTCACGGCCAAGAGCATGGAAGAGGACAAAATCGCTGGCCTTGATCATGGTGCTGATGATTATGTGACTAAACCATTCTCTCCACGTGAACTGACTGCACGTATTAAAGCGTTGCTGCGCCGGAAGAGTCCTGAACATTCTCAAACAGCATTGACTGCTGGAAATGTTGTCTTGGATCCTGTCAGCTGCACAGTCAAAATTGAAGATCAAAAAGTGGATATTGGCCATGCTGAATATAAACTCCTGAAATTCTTTATGGCGCACCCTGAGCGTGTTTTTTCTCGTAGTCAACTGCTTGATAAAGTCTGGGGTGACCATGTGGTCATTGAAGAACGAACAGTCGATGTTCATGTTCTGCGTTTGCGTAAAGTATTAAAATCAGCAGAATCCCTGATTAAAACCGTTCGCAGTGTCGGTTATATGTTGTCTGAAAAATAGTAAGTTGTAGTCACTCCAGTAATTTGGAGTGACCATTTTGATGATAAAGATTTAGAGACCTTCCGCAAAATCACACTACAGTGCTGATTTGCAAGGTAAAACGCATAGACGATCAATTATTAAAACAAGTTTGATGTAATGCGGATTATTCGGTTTTTCTCTCTAGTTGCACGCACTAAGTTCATCTCATGAACTACCGCACTCCCATATAAAAATACATCAGGGATCTCTCATGTCTCCTCGTCTTATTTTCTGGATTTCGAACTCAATCCGTATGATACTTGTTGCAATTGGCACGGTCGTTGCATGTTATATGTGGGGAACTGTTCCCGGGTTGATTGTCGGTATTTTGGCCATGGCATCATTAGTTTTGGTGCAATTATTTTATCTGCAGCGACTCGCTGATTGGCTCGATCATCCGAGTAGTTCACGTCTTCCTGATGGTTGGGGCGCATGGACCGATATTTTTTCTAGGCTGTACAAGTTGCGCCGTGGCGATGAGAAAAATCAGACCGAGTTAACCGAATGGCTCGCACGTTTTCGTCAGGCGATGACATTATTGCCGGATGGAGTGGTCATCATGGATGATGTTCTGTTCCTAGAATGGTGTAATCCTGCTGCTGAGCGCCATCTTGGACTGAGTCTGGCCAAAGATAAGGGCATGCGGGTTACAAACCTCGTGCGTAGCCCTGAATTTATGGATTACATCATTCTTGGTCGCTACGAAACGCCATTAACCTTGTCTTTCCGTGACCGGAAATTGATCGCACACATTATCCCATTTGAAAATCGCCGACAAATTCTGGTTACCCACGATGTAACGGAATCGGAGCGAATCGATATGATGCGCCGCGATTTTATTGCCAATGCATCGCATGAACTCAGAACACCATTGACAGTGATCAATGGTTTTCTGGAAATCGCCTCTTTGCAGCCTGATTTAGATATCCCAACACGCAATGCCCATTTAAAACTGATGTCTGAACAAGGTGAGCGGATGCAACGTCTGGTAGAGGACATGCTGATCCTCACCCGTCTCGAGTCGATGGATCATTTGCTCAGAACCGAAGTGATTAATATGCGAGGATTACTTGAGCAGATTTTGCAAGAAGCTCATGCGCTCTCTGCTGGTCGTCACCACATAACACTGGATTGCCAAGGACCTGATATTCGCGGAAGCTCCGATGAGATCCGCAGTGCCCTGACCAATTTGGTCACCAACGCGATCCGATACACGCCAGAGAATGGCGAAATCCAGATCAAGTGGTGCAATTCTTCGCAGGGGCCAAAGTTTATCGTCACCGATAACGGTATCGGGATTAGCTCTGAACATATCTCTCGTTTAACTGAGCGTTTTTATCGTGTCGATAAAAGCAGGTCCCGAGAAACGCAGGGTACAGGTCTCGGTTTGGCAATCGTCAAGCATGTTTTGTTACGGCACAATGCGAACTTATTAATCGATTCCGTGCCAGATCAGGGGAGTAAATTTTCAGTTCAGTTCCCACCGACCATTGCGATCGAAAATTAAAAATTTCCTCTTGGATACCTATTGCTGTCAATAAAAAGTATAAATTTTGTTATTACTCGCTAGACTTGAGTTGAAATACGGTACACTAAAAAAATACTCGTCATTAGCACGCTGTTTGCGTGCAAAGTGTAGTCTAGGGAGGCGATGTTCGATGGAAATGAACGTTTTAGTGCTGGATGATGCGCAAATTAACGTGACCTTACTTTGTCTTTTACTTAAAAAGATAGAAGAATGTAATTCTGTTAGTTTCACTGATCCGGAACCAGCCCTTCAGTGGTGCTCGGGCAACGTTCCCGACTTAATCATGGTTGACTATATGATGCCAACCATGGATGGCATTGAATTCATCCGGCGTTTCCGCCAAATGCCTGGTTGCCACGATATTCCGGTGTTGATGATTACCGCTAACAACGAACTTGCTTTGCGTTATCAAGCATTAGATGTTGGCGCAAATGATTTTCTGATCAAACCGATCGATAAAATCGAATTTCTTGCGCGCACCAAAAATATGTTGGCTTTGCGTAAAAGTCAGCGCTTCCTTGAGGATAGAGCAATCTGGCTGGATGTTGAAGTCCGAAAGGCAACTGCTGAAATCCGAGCGAGGGAGCGCGAAACGATCTTTCGGCTATCTAAAGCTGCAGACTCAAGAGATCCGGAGACAGGGGCCCATATTTTACGTATGGCCAACTACTCAAGAATTATCGCGGAAAAATTGGGCTTATCTGAAGCAGACCAACAGCTCCTCCTTGAGGCTGCACCAATGCATGACATTGGCAAAGTTGGTATCCCAGACAATATTCTCCTGAAACCAGGAAAACTCACGGTAGATGAATTTACCATCATGAAGCGGCATGCTTCTTTGGGATATGAAATATTATCCGGTAGTAGTTCAGATTTACTCAATGCCGGAGCGCAAATCGCACTAGCCCACCATGAAAAATTCGATGGAACGGGCTATCCCAAAGGCCTCGCTGGAGAAGAGATTCCTCTGTTCGCCAGAATCGTTGCCGTTGCGGATGTATTTGATGCGCTCACCTCGGAACGCCCCTACAAAGCAGCTTGGGAAATAGATAAGGCACTCGCTTTTCTTAATGAAGGTGCTGGGCAGCACTTTGATCCTCGTTGTATAGAGGCATTCACCGCCGGCTGGGATAAAATTTTGGAAATTAAAAATCTGTACAGCGAAGAACAAAATGATCATCGGACTTTTGGGGCTGAATGGAGTTTGTAATAACGTTCCGGCTGACATTATGAGTTCGGTAGCCAACCAGAGGTTTGAGTTTGTCCGTTGTTTTTAAACCAATATAAAAATACTTATTCTATTCATAAAGGAGCCCTTCATGAAAATATCACAAATTGTGATTGACGATGTTTCTGAGGCCGCAAAAAGCTTAGCTCCTTTGGTACAAATTTCGCCGCAGCTCGTTTTTGTGTTCGGTTGTGTTGGTCATTTTACTCATCCCGATTTTTTCAATGTGTTGAAAACAGCTTTTCCTGACGCTGAGTTGGTTGGGTGTACAACCGCTGGAGAGATATCGTCTGTTGCTGTCACAAACAAAACTTCGATTGTCACCGCCATTCATTTCGATTCTGCCACTTTTAAGGTGGTCACCAGTGATCTTAATGAAATGGAAGACTCTTATCAGACAGGTCACGAGTTAGCTGTTCAACTCCAATCATCGGCGCTACGCGCTGTGATCTTACTCGGCCAGGGCGTCAACATCAACGGCAGTGCGTTGATCGAAGGAATGACGGAAGTCCTTGGAACGACGCTACCTATTACCGGTGGACTTGCTGGGGATGAGGGTGCATTTACAAAAACTTATACGCTTTCTTCCTGCGGTATATCAACATCAACCAATATCGCGATTGGATTCGTTGGAGATAAATTGTTATTTTCACACGGGAGCTTTGGTGGTTGGAAACCTTTTGGGCCCACGCGAAAGGTCACTAAGTGCCTAGGGAATGTGCTCTATGAACTTGATGATAAACCTGCTCTGGACGTCTACAAACGTTATTTAGGTGAATATGCCAAAGACTTGCCAGGGTCCGGTTTGCTTTTTCCGTTCGAAATGTTGAGTGATAGTCGTGAGTCTTTGGGACAAATTCGTACCATATTGGGCGTCAACGAAGATGATGGAAGTTTGATTTTAGCTGGTGCAATTAATCCCGATGGCTACTTAAGACTGATGCACGCACACACAAACGATCTCGTAGACGGTGCTGAAACTGCCGCTAACGCTATTATTGAAGGGACATCTTCTGTTATGGGACAAGCATTAGGTTTGCTTGTTAGCTGTGTTGGCCGGAAGTTAGTCATGGGTGGTCGAGTTGATGAGGAGGTTGAGGCTGTGAGTGACATCCTTGGGGATGCAACCATTTTGTGTGGTTTTTATTCTAATGGCGAAATTTGTCCGGGATATAAACTAGAAGTGTGCAGCTTGCACAATCAAACCATGACAATTACTTACTTGGCTGAGATGAACTGATGGCGCATAAGCTATCCTTACGTCAGTATAAAAGGCTGCTTGGGATTGGCAATGAAGCAGCCTTGGAGCTGGTTTTGTCTGAAATGGAACAACTGGCGAAGTCTGACACCCTCAATGCATCAGTAAAGACAGTACTTGGCGGTTTTCGGGAGTTTTTGTCTCAGGTTGATGAAGCCTACCATCAGGCAGACCGCGATCTGGCACTGGGAAAGTTGAGCTTAGAACTTAGTTCAAATGAGTTAAGTCAAGCAAATGAGACCTTGCGTCTTGATGCGGAAGCGCGTGCGCAAGTGATGGTCACTTTGCGCCATACGACGAATCAAGTCTTAGCGCAACTTGGCAAACACTTGGATGATGATCGTAGCCTGGAGAATTTAAGTCACTTGCTTTCTGGTCTGGTGACAGAATTGCTTGAGACAAGGCGAGACCTTGAGCGCGCATTGGCTGCAGTTGAAAAACAAAAATTTGCCCTTGATCAACATGCTATTGTCAGTATGACTGATGAACATGGCACATTGATCTATGCAAACGAGAAATTTTGTGAGATCAGCAAATTTAGTGTCCACGAGTTGATTGGTCAAAATCATCGCATCGTCAATTCTGGCTATCACACGAAAGAATTTTTCCAAAATCTATGGAGTACTATTCAGTCAGGCCGTGTCTGGCATGGTGAAATCCGTAATATTGATAAAGAAGGCGGGTTTTATTGGACTAATGCCACCATCGTTCCTTTTTTGAATCAAGATAACCGGCCTTATCAATACATTTCTATCCGCACTGATATTACAGAACAATTGCGCTTGCGTGAGAAAATCGAGACAAGTCAGGCGTTATTACAAAACGTGATGAATACGTTGGGCGAGGGCGTATTCACTCTTGATGCACGTGGTATTTGTACCTTCATGAATCCAGAGGCTGAAAAGATTTTAGGCTATCAATTTGCTCAAGTCGTTGGTCGCCGGATGCACGATATTATTCATAGCCGTCAAGGAGATGGTAGTTATCTCGATAGTAAAGACTGTGGCATTGAAAAGGCGGTATTTAACGGAGAAGTATTCCGCTCTGAGCTTGAGTATTTCCAACATCAATCAGGAAAAATCTTCCCAGTCTCGATTGTTGCCTCTCCGATATTTGAGAATGGTGCAATCGTCGGCTCAGTTTCAGCCTTTCAGGATGTTTCTTCTCGTATAGCAGCAGATAATGCATTACGCGAGAGTGAAATGAAGCAGCGCATGCTTATCGATAATGCGGCCGATGCCGTTTTTGTAGGTAACGCTGAGGAACGGTGGATTTATGCAAATGATCTTGCGCTCAATATGTTGGGGTATACCAGAGAAGAGTTGGTTGGTCACAAAATGTATGATTTGTTGCCTCCTGATAGGGCAGAGATTGCCGAGAAAAATTTCCTCAGTTATCTCCGGAATAAAAAATTTATTAGTGCAGCAATTGAGCTCGTCAAAAAAAATGGTGAGCTCGTTCCAGTGGAAATCAATGCGGCTCTCTTGCCTGATGGCAGTATTTATGGATCTTGCCGAGACATAACGGAGCGTCAGCGTTTTGAGTCCGTTTTAATACAAGCGAAAGAGGATGCTGAGGCTGCGAATACTGCCAAGAGTGAATTTCTGGCAACCATGAGTCATGAAATCAGAACGCCGATGAACGGCATTATTGGCATGACTGAACTGGCTCTGGATACCTATTTAGCTCCTGAGCAACGTGAGTATCTGGAGTTAGTAAAGTTTTCATCTTATTCCTTGCTTGGAATTATTAATGACATTTTAGATTTTTCCAAAATAGAATCTGGCAAAGTTATTCTTGAAAAGATCGATTTTGAAATCAGTGAGTTACTCGCTTCATGTCTGAAGGCATTGGCCGTTAGGGCCTCTCAGAAAGGGATTGAGTTAGTCTATAAAGTTGATCCTGCCGTTCCAGACATACTGTTAGGCGATCCTGGTCGCTTACACCAGATCATTACTAATTTAGTCGGAAATGCGATTAAATTTAGTGAGCAGGGCGAAATTATTTTGGATGTCCAATTAGTGCAACGTCACGGTGATGAATTAGAAATTTACTTTGCGGTGACTGATCATGGCATCGGCATTCCACTGGAAAAGCAGGCGACGATCTTCAATCCTTTTAGTCAGGCTGATGCATCGACTACCCGTAAGTATGGAGGGACTGGCTTAGGACTGACTATTTCTTCTCGATTGGTCCAAAACATGCAGGGTATCTTGGCGGTAAATAGTGAGGTTGGCAAAGGAAGTACCTTTTACTTTAACGTTAAGGTTGAGGTGGGCGCACGGCATGATGAGGAATTATCAAGGCCGGATTTGACGGCACTTCGCGTACTAATCGTTGATGATAATGCAATTAACCGACATTTTTTCTCTGAAACCCTCAGAAACAGAGGTGTGAAATCGGTTGCCGTACCTTCAGGCCATGATGCGTTAGTCTTTCTGTCTGAACAGGGAGCTAAGAATAGAAAAATTGATATTATTTTGCTTGATGTTTGTATGCCCGAAATGGATGGTTTTGACTTCTTGACGGCGTTACGGGGTAGCACTGGATTTTCTATGCCCAAAGTCATTGTATTGTCATCGGCCGGTTCGCCAGATGATGCACGTAAATGCCGTGAAATGGGAATACAGGAGTACGTAACAAAACCTGTTAGTCAACAGGAGTTGTTGAATTCAGTTGGTATGGCGATGAATGGAAAACCTATCCGGCATCACGTTAGGCACCGTGTGACTGAAATGTTGCCTTCGCTTCATACACCTTTGAAGATACTCGTGGTCGAAGATAATATCGTTAATCAAAAATTGGTCATTTCTCTACTGAATAAATGGAATCACTCCGCCACCGTTGCTGCAACCGGTTTGATTGCACTCAAAAAATACCAACAGGAGCAATTTGATGTCATTTTGATGGACATGCAAATGCCAGAAATGGGCGGCATAGAGGCAACCGAGCGTATTCGTGAGGTCGAAGCTGCAGCGCCAGGCAAGCCACACATTCCTATCATTGCAATGACAGCGAATGCGATGCCAGGAGACTGGGAGCGTTGTCTCGAAGTTGGTATGGACCATTATTTGTCAAAACCGATTAAGGCAGGACAATTGCAAAGTTTATTATCCGAATACCAAAAAGAATTACCCGAGTCAGTGAGTGCGAAAGAAAATATGAACAGTTCAGATGCATTTGATTATCTGCACGCAATGCAATCAGCAGATCAAGAAATTATTCAAATCATCGCTCAGTCGTTTCTAGACGCTTATGAACAGTATCTCTCAGAGATTTCGGCGGGTATTTCGACGCAGGATGCAGAGTTATTACATCGTTCTGCGCATACAATGAAAGGCGTGGTCAGTAATTTCTGCGCTTATCCAATAGAGGAACTGGCAGATAAGCTTGAGAAAAAAGGGAAAGAAAAACATTTCGATGGGGCAGAGCAATTGTTGGCAACCATGCGTATTGAACTGACAAAATTTACGGATACGCTTAAGCAGTTTGTTTTAACCGGCTCTTGATGTCGTTGAAATTCAGCGGTCTAAAGAGAGGTTTTGCGTTAGACCGCCTATGTTGTTTGTCCGTTGTTGGTGGGTATGTAAAAACTTCTTCTAATGAGGCAGAAAAAACGCTTCCTCGATGAATGAGTTGGCGTTTTTTTGATAGCTTGCCTTTGGTTGTGTACTTAATTAGTAATGGGACTTGTCCGTTCTTTGAGCCACGCCAAGGCTTCACCCGAAACGCGGGGTGCCAAGCGTTGAAGTACCGTTCCGTGGTAATTGTTGAGCCAGTTGATCTCGTCCTCATTGAGCATTGCATTGACGATACAGCGCGTGTCAATTGGGCACAGGGTTAATGATTCGAATTTAACGTATTCGCCAAACTCTGTTTGCACGGCAGGTACCGTCAGCAATAGGTTTTCAATACGTACGCCCCATTGTTCTGGTCGATAGATGCCAGGTTCATTCGACGTAATCATGCCGATTTCCATTGCGGTATGTGGCTCTGCCAATGTCGCAGAAATCGATTGTGGACCTTCATGAACATTCAGGAAATATCCCACGCCATGACCCGTACCGTGACCATAGTTGATGCCTTGCGCCCAGATCGGTGCCCTTGCCAGCGCGTCAAGCATCGGTGATGGCGTGCCGCGTGGGAATACCGCTTTCGATAAATTAATCATACCCTTTAAGACCAGCGTAAAATCGCGCTTTTGTGCTTCGGATACTGTGCCGACCGGGAAAACTCGAGTGATATCAGTGGTGCCATTCAGATACTGGCCGCCGGAATCGATTAGTAACAGGCCATCGCCTTCGATGACAGCATGTGACTCCGGTGTTGCGCGATAGTGCGGCATGGCGCCATTACCGTTAAAGCCAGCAATCGTGCCAAAGCTCGGTGAAATAAAGTGGGGCTGACGCGCGCGGGCAGCACAGATTTTTTCATCAATGGTGATTTCAGTGATGGTTTCACGACCGAGTGCTGATTCCAGCCAGCTGAAAAATTCACACAGCGCAGCACCGTCTTGTTCCATCGCTTCGCGGACAAAATCTGTCTCTTGGGCATTCTTACGTGATTTGATGAATACGGAGGGATTAATCGCATCGATAACGTTGACACCAGCGGGGATCGCCTGATGAAAGCCCAGCGTGATACGGCGTGGGTCAATCAGGATCGATGTGCTGCCAGCGGTGCCAAGTTGTGCGAGAGCGATTGCCGCCTCTGCATACGCTGCAACGTGTACCTGATCTTGGACTAATGTCGCTTGCAATTGAGACGAGACTTTGCCTTCAGCCACAAAAATCGTTGCCTCATCAAGACCGATCAGTGCATGGCCAGCAAAGACTGGGTTATAGCTGACGTCGCTACCGCGCAAATTGAATATCCAGGCCAGATCATCAACGGTGGAGACGAAATGCCAGTCTGCTCCTTTGGCACGCATTTGTTCGCGCACCAACGACAGCTTGTCTTTGCGTGACACGGTGGCAAATGGTGCCAGATGTTCAAATATCGGCGCCAGCGGCAAACCAGGACGGTCACGCCAGATTTCTTGCAAGAGATCGGTATCGGTTTTCAGTTGCACCGATTTTGCGTTCAATTGTTGTGTCAGGATACGTGCTGCCATTAAGCCCAATACGGCACCATCGACAGCAACTACTTGCCCCGTCTGCATCGTGCTTACCAGCCAATCAATGTGCGCAATGGAGGCCGCCGACGCGATCTTCATCATTTCTATACCTGTGGGCGCCAGCTCTTTTTCTGCCTGACTCCAATAACGGCTATCGACCCACAAGCCAGCAAAATCAGCCGTCACAATCAGCGTACCAACCGAGCCAGTAAAGCCTGAAAAATAACTGCGACCTTGCCAGCGTTCGGGTAAGTATTCAGAGAGATGCGGGTCGGCAGACGGAATAATATAGGCGTCAATATGGTGCTGCTTCATTGCCGCACGTAATTGCAGCAGGCGAGCGGGAACAGGCGAGGCGATATGGCTGCTTGGGGTACTCATGAAAAGGTCTTTCTGGGGAAAATATCTGCAAAAATAGTCGTAAGGGATCAGTATACTTGAAGTGAATTTTGATGCCTTTACTATGCAAATTTCGTCATTTTCTTAAGTTTTTAGGCATAAAAGCAGAATGTTTTGTCCATAAAAGAAAGTCTGTTCCTAATTAAATTTAATATCAAGATATGGTATTAACCAGCAACTATTTCTCTATTGAAAACAAAAAGGCGGTCTGAACTTGATATTCAGACCGCCATGGTGTTCACGAGCTTGTCTTTGTTGTCTTTGACAAGCCGCGATGATGTTCAGTGCCAGCGATTAGCGGACGCGCATCCCAGGTTGTGCACCTGGCCATGCTTCGAGGATGTATAAGCCTGGGTTGGCTTTTTCGTCTGCAGCCGAGGCAGCCAATACCATACCCTCAGATAGACCAAACTTCATCTTACGTGGTGCCAGATTAGCCACCATGACCGTGAATTTCCCAATCAGCTGTTCTGGCTGATAAGCCGATTTGATCCCTGAGAAGACATTACGGGTGCGGCTCTCGCCTACGTCCAGTGTCAAGCGCAATAACTTGTCGGATCCCTCAACGTGTTCGCAATTGACGATTTTTGCAATACGCAGATCAATTTTGGCAAAGTCATCAATGTTGATTTCGTCAGCCAATGGCTCAATATCACTATCGGTATCACTGCTTGGTGTAACTGATGCAGCAGCAGAGGTAGCAGATGCGGCTGGTGTTACAGGTGCCGCCGCTGGTGTCGTTGGCGCGTCAAACAATTGATCAAAAATCTTAGGATCAACACGTTGCATCAGATGTGCATATGGATGGATTGTGTGTTGGTGTGGCAATGGCACGCCAACGTCAGCCCATTGCAGCGGCGCGAGATTTAATTGTGCTTCAACCTGCGCCGCCAGTTGTGGCAATACTGGTTTCAAGAAAATAGTCAGAATACGGAACGCTTCAAGCAGACGACTGCAAACTTCTTGCAATTTCGCATCGTTTTCTGGTTTTTTAGCCAGTTCCCAAGGTTTATTGGCATCAACGTAAGCATTGACCAGATCCGCCTGTTCCATCGCTGCACGCAGGGCTTTACCGTATTCACGGGCTTCATACAGCGCTTTGATTTCTGGCGCTGCTTTGTACAAGTTACCCAGGAATGCATCATCCGCATTTGCCCAGTCGCTAGTGACTACGCCGTTAAAACGTTTGCTGATAAAACCAGCCGCACGGGAAGCGATATTGATGTACTTACCGATCAAGTCTGAGTTGATACGGGCAACAAAATCATCCGGGTTCAAATCCAGATCTTCTACTTTCGCGTTCAGTTTTGCAGCGAAGTAGTAGCGCAGCCACTCTGGGTTCATACCGATTTCGAGGTAACGCAATGGTGAAATGCCAGTGCCGCGGGATTTGGACATTTTTTCGCCAGAGACTGTCACAAAACCATGTGCGTAGACGTTATCAGGTGTCTTGTAACCAGAAAATTTCAACATCGCAGGCCAGAACAACGTATGGAAATAGGTAATATCTTTACCGATAAAATGGATTTGCTCGGTGGTTGGATCGGCCATGAACGCGTCAAAGTCGCGTCCGGTTTTACCGAAATAGTTTTTGAGCGACGCCAAATAACCGACCGGTGCATCCAGCCAGACATAGAAGTATTTACCTGGTTGATCCGGGATTTCAATACCAAAATAAGGCGCATCACGGCTGATGTCCCAATCACCTAGGCCGCCTTCGCCTTCAAGCCATTCTTTGCATTTGTTGGCGACTTCAGATTGCAGACGATTGTCTTGCAGTGCCCAGTCGCGCAGGAAATCAACGCATTTCTGGTCCGATAATTTAAAAAAGAAGTGCTCTGATGACTTCATGATTGGCGTAGCGCCCGTCAATACAGAGTAAGGATTCACGACTTCGGTCGGTGCATAGACTGCGCTACACACTTCACAAGAATCGCCATACTGGTCTTTCGCACCACATTTAGGGCATTCGCCTTTGATATAGCGGTCCGGTAAAAACATATTTTTAACCGGATCATAAAATTGTTCGATGGTCTTGCTGGTGATGAAACCAGCCGCCTTCAATTTACGGTAAATGTCCTGGGATAAGGCATGATTTTCTGGGCCGTCGGTCGAATGCCAGTTGTCGAACTGGATGTGGAAACCGTCCAGATATTGCTTGCGGCCAGCCGCAATCTGCGCCACGAATTCTTGTGGCGTAATACCCGCTTTTTCAGCCGCAATCATGATCGGCGCACCATGCGCATCGTCAGCACCAACAAAATGCACTTCGTTACCCGACATTCGCTGATGTCTCACCCAGACGTCAGCCTGGATATATTCCATGATGTGACCAAGGTGGAAGGGCGCGTTTGCGTAGGGAAGGGCAGTGGTAACGAACAGCTTACGGGTCATGTTGATGCACTTTTTGAATTAACGGACAAGGGCATTATTCTAACAGCGAATCCGTCACTGAAAATGCTCAGCGACACAGAAGACGCTAGTGAGTCGACTAAACATTTAATTTTTACCATCTTTTTCGGTGTAAAAGCAGTATTTTTAGGAGGAGTACGTATTGATTGCGCCTCGGCACAGCATAATTGCTCTAGTTTAATTTCCATATGGAAATTAACGGTATGAATTAAAGCTGTTAGTTACGGGGTGGTAATCATGAGGAAGCCAACCTAAACCAACGCAAATGGCATAACAAACTACGGGAGGGCATCCAGTAGTTTGTATTAGTTGATACATTGCACAACTATTTCAATGTAATTATAAAAACATCCCACCTGAGGCTTCGATACGTTGTGCATTAATCCAGCCGTTATCCTGATTCAGTAACGATGCAATCACGCCGCCAATATCATCCGGCAGACCAACCCGACCCAGCGCAGTTTGCGAAGCGATAAAGGTATTGAGCTCAGCATTGTCGCGCACAACGCCGTGTCCGAAGTCGGTCTCAATGGCGCCTGGTGCAACGACATTGACGGCGATAGAGCGTGGCCCCAATTCTTTAGCTAGATACCTCGTGAATACTTCAATCGCTCCTTTCATCGCCGCGTAAGCGGCATAGCCCGGCAACGCAAAACGGGTCAGACCCGTAGAGACATTGACAATGCGACCGTGGTCTACGATGAGCGGCAATAATTTCTGCGTCAGAAAGAATACGCCTTTAAACTGAATATTCACCAATTGATCAAATTGCGCTTCGGTCGTGTCAGAAATCAGCGCATGGATACCAATACCGGCGTTATTTACCAGAAAATCAAAATGAGTGCGTTGCCACTTTTGCGCCAGCGTTTCTTGAACGCGTAAAGCAAAGGTATCAAAACTCTGGCTGTTACCGACATCCAGTTGCAGTGCGACGGCCTTTTGTCCGAGCTGTTCAATTTCAGCGACCACAGCGGCTGCTTCAATTTCTTTGCTGTGATAAGTCAAAATTACGTCAACACCTTGTTGAGCTAGTTTTAACGCAGCACTTTTCCCTAAACCACGGCTGGCGCCAGTAATGATAGCAATTTTAGTCGTCATGCATTTCTCCTCAAGAATGGTTCCCCATACAGGGAATGAGGCAAGTATATTGATCTCAATAAATAAAACAAAGATAGAAAAATTGATTACACTGTTCGTTTTTATTAAACAATGAGTCCGCCGAGGAAGTCGATGAACCAATTTGACGCGATGAAAATTTTTGTACGTGTTGCCGAATTGGCGAGCTTTACTCAGGCAGCCGATAGCCTAGGGTTACCCAAGGCCAGCGTCTCAACGGCAGTTAAACAGCTGGAAAACACACTAGGCACGCGTCTCTTGCAGCGAACGACCCGCACGGTACAGATGACGCAGGACGGCATGGTGTATTACGAACGCAGCAAAGACATGTTGATTGATATGGACGAGTTACAATCGATGTTCCGGCAAAGTGAGGTTGATATTAGCGGCCGATTACGAGTCGATATGCCCGTTGGTATAGCACGGGCCAAAATTATTCCCAGACTGCCAGAATTTATTCGCGCCCATCCCAAACTGGACATTGAATTAAGCAGCACCGATAGACGCGTCGATCTGATACGCGAAGGCTTTGATTGTGTTATCCGAGTCGGTACCTTAATTGATTCCAGCCTGATCGCACGCCCATTGTGTCATTTCAACCTGATTAACTGTGCCAGCCCGGTGTATGTCAAACAGTATGGTATGCCGCAAACCATTGCTGATCTCTATACGCACAAAATGATTCATTACGCACCATCGTTCGGCGCATCTGTCAGCACCTTTGATTACATGATAGGGAATCAGTCCTATCAACAACCTGTTGCCGCGGCGATGGTTGTCAATAATGCCGATGCATACCAATCGGCATGTCTGGCGGGTCTAGGGATTATTCAGGCACCGGAAATCGGTGTGACAGACTTAATTGAGCAAGGTAAGTTGATTGAGTTACTGCCAGACTATCGTGCTGCTCCCATGCCCGTCTCACTCTTGTATGCCAATCGCAGACACCTGCCAAAACGCACGCAGCTTTTTATGAACTGGGTTGCTGATGTGATGCAGGATTGAAGAAATCCAAGATAGAAATAAGACCTCATCTGTATGTCTAGTATTTATTTTAATACCTGATATTGATTAATGAAGTTCCGAAATCAGATAACAGGCAATGTCATTCTCTTGGAGAGCAAGTGATGTTTTTCTTCCGCCATCCGAAGTCAGTCGTTGATCCCCGCGCTGTTGCAGTGCAGATGGTCAAACAAAACGCCACGACCGAGTTTAATGCTAACGTTATCGTGATCAACGATGAGCCTATCAAAAAGCAAACTGTCATCTCTGCACCTGATCCCGTTTTAACTGTCGCTATCAAAAAAAAGACGTAAGGTATGTTCCTTAAAAAGCGCTCTTTGCTACCACTTTTTCCAATCTATGTTGAATGAACATCACGCTCAATTGCCTGCCGCGAGGCTTTTAAAGAAATAGGGCAATCTTATATCCAAGAACTGATTGACGCATGTTTGGCACGGCATCAACGCAGAATGATGCCGGATAAATTAGTGGCACAGGTCATGCCATATATTAACGCGCGGGTGACTTTGCAACGATGGCTGAATTGCGCTTCATTGTCATGCTCTGTATGCAGCAAGTATCCGTGAGCGGCCCGCGCGAAAAGTGGGAGCGGGTTGCTACGCAACTATTTTCAGTTTGATGACATTGGACACCGCTTCATCGTCATCAATGTCATATCTCAACAAAAATTGCATTGCAGATATATGCATGGTAAATTTGTTCACCTTCTGGGTGAGGTTGTTAGCAACGTAATCAAGCCACTATAAAAACACTGCAAGAGCGCCATTTAAAACGCAAGGCATCAGTTTGATTGCCTAAAAAATCTACAATATAAAAAAATGAATACTCTCTCCGTCGCAGGCAGGCTTCACGGTCTGGATACCCTGCGGGCATGCGCCATTTCTTTGGTGCTGATGTCGCATTATGGTGTCGTGGTTAGCCACAAACCTACATTTGGATTTTTAACGGATATTGGTTGGATGGGGGTTGATTTATTCTTTGTGCTTAGTGGCTATCTGATTGGTAATCAGGTGATTTCTGCGTTTGCCCGTGGTGATAGCTTCTCAGTGAAAACGTTTTTTGCGCGACGTTTATTGCGAACGCTTCCAAATTACTATGTCGTGCTGGCGCTGTATTTGATCTTTCCAGTAGACTTAGCCGGAACAGCGACGGCGTCGATATCGCGCTTTTTGAGTTTTACACAAAATATCGGAATGCATTTTGGTGAAACATTTTCACACTCATGGTCACTGTGTGTCGAAGAGCAGTTTTATCTCATCCTGCCGCTTGTTGCTGTATCGATTGCCCGCGCAAAAAAATCACTAAGATTGGCATGGTCGGTTCTGATTGCGGCGATACTCACGGGTGTTTTCGTCAGGGGATATGCCTGGTTAGCGCATGGAAGAGAATCGATGACTGACGTTGATTACGCAGTGCGCGTCTATTATTCCAGTTTTGCCCGTTTTGATGAATTATTGCCGGGTGTCGCGATTGCCTTACTCAAAAATTATCATACGACAGTATTTGACAACATAACGCGCCGAGGAAACCTGTTGCTTGTGCTTGGTTCGACTGCATTTGCTGTCATGGCTTATCTGATGTTGAATTATTTTGATACGGGTGACGGGTTTAATTTTTATCTGATGACGTTTGGTTTTACTTTGTTGGCCGCAAGCTTTGCCATATTGACCATGGCAGCGCTGAGTCCTACCTCGTTTTTGTATAAAATTCGGGTGCGTGGTGCTGAGAATCTGGCGTTGTGGTCGTATGCGATTTACCTCGCGCACAAACCAATTTATAAAGTAATGGTAGCTCCCATGAAGGACCTGAATATTGATATCAACGCGCCTCTTGGTATTAGCATCGTGATGGTCGTCGCCATTGTTGGCGGTTGGTTGCTGTTTCGTCTGATAGAAACACCATTCATGCAGTTGCGGGAAAAATTATTTCCCGCAACCCGTTGCGCATAATCGAATTGACCGTAGGTCATCTTGACGATCAAGCATCTGCGCGCCAGTACTTTGAGTTGTTCGTCAATTCGTGCGCGTTGGTGATCATCTCGTGCCTGAAGTTCAATCAGGTGGATTCGTTGCACCATATTGAAGATGATGTGCGCCATGAAGGTGCCGAATACTCTTTGCAATCGAATCCATCATCAGACGTTCAGAAGAATAGACATTGCGATTGCTGCATTCTCTGCTGACGTTATTCAATCAAAACCGCCTCAATATGCCCACAAATTCTTTGGCACGCTCCTTGCATTGTGAATCAACATCCAAGTTGTTCGGCAATTTTTCAAATTAATTCGGGGTACTCTCATGAAACTGATTCAACGTAAAAAGCGTCGTTTTGTTGTGGCGCTGGCCATGACGTCCTTATTTGCAGGGACGACCGTTCAAGCACAAACCGCGCTGGATGATATTTTGAAGTCTAAAGTTCTGAAAGTGGCGGTACAGACGGATTCAGCACCTTATGGTTTCGTGGGCACCGATCTTAAGCCGATCGGGCTCGATATCGACATGGCAAACTATATTGCTAAAAAACTTGGTGTGGCCGTTGAATTGGTCCCTGTGGTGAGCGCGAGTCGGATTCCTGCGTTGCAGACGAAAAAGGCCGATCTGGTGATTGCCACATTGGGTAAAAATCCAGAACGGTCTAAGGTGATTGATTTTACCTCTTCCTACTCCCCTTTTTTTCAAGCGGTGTTTGGTCCTAAAAGTACGAGTATCAAGAGCTTTGCTGATTTGACCGGAAAGAAAGTGGGGGTAACGCGCGGTGCAATGGAGGATCAGGAGCTGTCAAAACTGGCACCTGCTGGTACGGATATCAAACGCTTTGAGGATAATAACGGAACAGTGGCTGCTTTTGCTTCTGGTCAGGTACAGTTCGTCGCACTAGGCGCCTCAGTGGCCGCCAGCATGATGACGAAAAATCCGCAGTTGGCTACGGAGTATAAGTTGTTAATTAAAGAGAGTCCTAATTTTATCGGCGTCGCCAAAGGCGAAGACAAGCTAAAAAATAAAGTAAATGAAGTTCTCGACGAAGCCAAAAAAAGCGGTGAACTTGATGCATTGTCGAAAAAGTGGCTAGGACGCCCTGCTGGTGACTTACCTCTCTAATACCTATTAAAGGCCTTCAAAAGGGTATAGCGGCAATGAATGTACAACTTGATTTTGCAGCAGTGCTCTCTGAATGGCCACTCTTGCTGACCGGTGTTGCGTGGACGCTGGGGCTCACCATCGCTTCGGTCATTATAGGGACGCTCTTAGGAATAGGCGGCGCGTGGGTACGAGCACGAGGTTTTGGTGCTGATATGGCACCTGCGTGGCTCAAGGCCGTCGTGACAGGGTATGTGGAACTGATTCGAAACACCCCCTTCATCGTGCAATTGTTTTTTATCTTCTTTGGACTGCCGGCGGCAGGTTTCAAACTATCTGCAGAGATGGCGTCTCTCATCGCCATGGTGGTGAACCTCGGTGCTTACGCCACTGAAATTATCCGGGCTGGGTTGGAGGCGACACCCAAGGGGCATATCGAGGCGGCACAAAGCCTAGCGCTGTCCAGACGGCAAATTTTTTTATGGGTAGCGTTGCCACCAGCGCTGCATAAAATTTGGCCAAGTCTCGTGAGTCAGATCATTATCGTCATGCTGGGTTCTTCCGTCTGTGGCCAGATTTCTACCGAGGAACTGAGTTATGCGGCAGACTTAATTCAGAGCCGTAACTTCCGGTCTTTTGAGGCGTTTATTGTCGTTGGTGCTCTGTATTTGCTGTTGTCAGTCATGATGCGCTATGCACTCAATTGGCTTGGTGCTACTTTTTTATTTGGCAGGAGATAGGCCATGATGGAGTTCTCATTTTGGGATATTGTGCGCAACCTCCTGATGGCGATGCGCTGGACAATCGGTTTGTCGATGATTGCCTTTATTGGTGGCGGACTTGTTGGTTTGCTGTTGGTATTACTACGCCAAAGTAAATCGGCGTTCATGAACCTCTTGGCGACGACGTATGTACAGATTTTCCAAGGGATTCCATTGCTGGTGCAATTGTTTCTCGCCTACTATGGATTGGGGTTATTCGGTATTAACGCGTCGCCTTGGGTCGCTGCAAGTATAGGACTGACACTCTATACCAGTGCCTTTTTGTGTGAAATATGGCGTGGATGTATTGCTTCTATACCCAAGGGACAGTGGGAAGCTTCTGCTAGTTTAGCGTTAAGCTTCTATGAGCAGATGCGCTACATTATTTTCCCTCAGGCGATGAAGATTGCCGTTGCGCCGACGGTCGGTTTTCTGGTGCAAGTGATCAAAGGCACGGCACTGGCGTCAGTGATTGGGTTCATGGAGCTGACCAAAGTCAGTAAGACAATCGCCAATGCAACGTTTAACCCATTTCTTGTTTTTAGTTGTGTGGCACTGATGTATTTTTTATTGTGCTATCCCGTCAGCTTGTATGCAAAGCACCTTGAAAGGAAGATGCATGTCCATCGTTGAAATTGTCGGTCTGCGTAAATCCTTTGGTACGAACGACGTCCTCAAGGGCATCGATTTGCAGGTTAAAAAAGGGGAGGTCATCGCTATTATCGGTAAAAGTGGCTCTGGTAAAAGTACGCTGCTACGCTGTATCAATGGCCTCGAAGCATTCCATAGCGGTAACCTGAATGTGGATGGCAAGCCCTTGATTCACGATAGTGTGACAGCGATGCGTGAATTGCGCCAACATGTGGGAATGGTATTTCAGAGCTTCAATTTATTTCCACACTTGAGTGTAGGTAAAAATATCATGCTAGCGCCAGGCTTAGTCAAACACAAAAATGCTGCAGCCAATGAAGCGCAAGCGCGTAAGCTATTAGATCGTGTCGGACTGAGTGAAAAATTTAACGCCTATAGTGAGCAGCTATCAGGTGGTCAGCAGCAACGTGTTGCTATTGCCCGCGCACTGGCCATGGAACCAGCCGTGTTATTGTGCGATGAAATCACCAGTGCACTCGATCCTGAATTGGTGGGAGAAGTGTTGCGAGTCGTTGAAAGTCTTGCCGATGAAGGGATGACGCTGATCATGGTGACGCATGAAATGAACTTTGCCCGCAAAGTGGCAGACCGCGTGATTTTCATGCATCAGGGCCTAGTCCATGAAATTGGCGAACCCGCAGAATTATTTGCGAATCCCAAAACACCTGAGTTGCAACAGTTTCTTGGTGCTTTACATAGCTAACTGAACTTTAATTGAACCTGAACCGCGCCGTAGAATAGAAGCAAAAGGATGGTCACCATTGGGTAGCAGGTCTCGGTTATGGCTTTGGATCTGTCGCCACCTTTGGTAGTGGAAATCTGTTCTCGGTCGTCTTTTGCAACGCTCTTGTAGCCCATCTCTCCATCACGGCACTATTGGCCTGATTGCGTCCTCAATTTCCTCATGTATTTTTCCTGTGAAATACTCTAAAATCACAGTGATCTTGCCGCCATTACTTATCGTTCAAACTTCTGCGATTTTTCTCACGAACATTGAATCCTATTTTACCCAACAAATTTCACAACAATTAAGCTAAAGCAGACACACTTTGATATCAGATTTCAGTTTTTGTGGATATCAGTCAGGCTCAAAATACTGAGGTATCAATTGGGAAGTATTTAGAGGATGGCGATGCTAATTGTTGTACTCTATACGGTGTTTGTTGGTGCCAACGCTGCTGAGTTTTCCACAGTGCAGATATCCTATGAAAATCGCCCACCACAGGAATTCAATTCACCCTTATAAAGGCTCTGGGTGCGCGTGAATTGGGCTGGATCGGCAAAAAACTGTCGCCGTCTTGTGCTATTGGTGTCTATAAAACATCAGAATGCGCTTGGCGAATACTGCTAGATCTATTGTAGTAATTCGGTTGATGTTGACATCATTAAACTGACCAACCAATCCCTTAAGAAGCTAAAATTTAACTGATTTCATTATTATTTTTATAAATCTTGATGTTTTAAAACGCGAGTTCAATTTTGAAGTGCAAGCGTATTTTTGAAGAATACCTGATTGGGTGTAAGGTATCCTAATCTTTTTCTTGGTCGATTATTCAGTCTTTTCATGGCGTGATCAATCTCCTGTTGTGTAAT
>NZ_JBMPPD010000046.1:0-26391 GCF_049339825.1 Undibacterium sp. RuRC25W
CTTTGCTCACATCAAACAATTTAGGCGGGTTGCAACGCGATACGACAAACTCGCTGAACGATTTGCTTCATTTGTGGCAATTGCAGCTTCGATGCTTTGGTTAAAATAAATGTCAACACGCCCTAGTGAAGTGATTAAGAATTGAGAAATCGTATGATGCAAAAAGCCAATAATTGCTTGGCCCTTATTGGGATACTATCATTTTTGATTCCAGTAATTTATATTTGTAACTACCTGAACAAAAATGAAGAATTGAATTTTTTTTATGCAAATGCGTTAATCTTAATTGGATTGTTTGCGATATGTATTTCGTATTATGAAGCTAATACATTCTTGTTTTCATCTGGTTTCTGGTTTTGCGTTACCATCATTTTTTATATCGTACTTAAGTCGATTCAACTGATGCTCAATGATGAGAATCTAAAAGAATTAAATAGGGCGCTATGGGCATGTGTAGTATTTGTTTTTGTTTATGCTTTTGTATTTCGACTTGCAAAATCAATAAAATATAAAGTCCATAATTACGATTTCGATATTGCAGCCAAAAAAGCGAAATTTTTGTTTATAGTTTTTTTGGTTTTTAAATCATTTAGTTTCTATATAGTACTAAAAAATTTAGGGTCTAACGTTTTAGATGTATCTGCTGAGACACAAAACCAAGGTGCGGCTTATATTTATAGAATTCCAATGGTTGTTAATACTATAATGATTTGCTTTATGGTTACGTATTTCCGCTCTAAAACCAATAAGAAATATGTTTTTTATACGGTTGCGATTTTTATAGCCGAAGCGTTAATTAGTAGTAGTCGATACTCTTTAATTATTTTAGCTTTTTGGTTCATGCTGCTTTATCACCAATACAGACGTCCAATACGCATTAGAACTCTATTTTTATCTTTTATACCATTAGCTTTGCTTTCTGTAATTTTTGGGTATATGAGAAATATTGAAATTGGTTCTTTGGATATTTTCCTTAAAGTCGCAAACGTGTTGTTTGAAGAACCTAAACTGATCATCGATTTATTTTTAGGACGACTTGATATGCTCCCTCAAATAGAAAAGGGTATTGATATTTATGAGTCCGGTCAGATTCATACTATGTATGGTCTGTCGTATATATATTCGTTCTTGCACGCCATTCCACGTAATTTATGGGATGGAAAGCCTCTTTTAACTGCGGCTTTGCTAACGTCAATCACGCACCCCGCAGAATTTAACGATGGTGTAAATTTATATCCATCTGCAATTGTTGAAAGTATATTTAATTTTGGATGGTTCGGTTTATTGATCAGTTCATCTATGATGGCTGTTTTGGCCTCTATCTATGATCGTCTCTTGATGGGTAAAAGGCTATACTACATTGTATGGTCTTACCTATGTTTAACTTTTCCAATGGGACTATTCAATGAAGGTTTTCACAGCAACTATGTAGCTAATACAATTTACGTCACTATTTTATTTTCAATTCTCTGGTCATTCATGCGCTTATCAAGATGTGTAGTTAGGATACGAACATGAGTACCATATACTTAAATGGTAAATTTTTAAAACAACGTACAACGGGTGTTCAAAGATTTGCTAGCGGGATTTTATTTGCCTTAGATAAAAGTTTGTCTGAGGTCCCTTCAAAAACTAAACTTGTTTTACTTACTCCTCACGGAGTTCCATTTTTAGAATTAAAAAATATTGAGCAACGTAGATGTGGAGGGAGACGAATTTCATTATTTTTGTGGGAGCAGGTCGTCTTACCTTTTTGTTCAAGAGATGGTTTATTGATAAATTTATCTGGTTCTGCGCCACTTTTCGGTGGTGCTTGTCTTCAGACCATTCACGATGCTGCAATTTATGATCATTACCGTGCTTACTCTAGACTTTTTGTTGCGTGGTATCGGTTGCTCTTTTATGTTGTTTCTCTGAGAGCAAAGCTCCGTATGACGGTTTCTTATTTTTCTGCTAGGGAACTCAATCTTCGAATTCCTGGTGTAAAGTTTAAGGTGCTTCCAAATTCTGCTGAGCATATTAGTTTAGTTCCATCTGATCATAATGTATTAGATCGCGTAGCGATTAAACAAAAAAAATTTTTACTCGCGGTTGGTAGCATGAATCCAACGAAGAACATTGAACGCTTAATTCGCGCATACAGCTCGTTGAAATTGAATGAGGAGATATCTCTTGTAATAGTTGGCTCACCAAACTCGCGTGTTTTTTCTGGAGTTGATATTTCAGAAAGTAAAATACCTGGGGTGCTTTTTACGGGGCCAATTTCTGATTCTGAACTACGCTCTCTTTACGAGAGTGCGCTAGCTTTTGTTTTTCCGTCATTGTACGAAGGATTTGGGATTCCACCGCTAGAGGCAATGGTGTGTAGAACTCCAGTAATTGCTTCTAATGCAGCTTCTATTCCGGAGGTCTGTGGTGATGCTGCTTATTATTTTGATCCTTTAGATATTGAGCAGATGTCCAGTGCTATTCATAGAGTGATTAGTGATTCAGATCTTCGTTTGAATTTAATTAAAGCCGGTGAGCATCGCTGTCGCCAGTTTTCTTGGTCAAGATCCGCTGAGTTACTACGCTCGTACCTCTCCGATTCGCATTTTATGGTTTAAATTGATGCACGAAATGTTTAACATAGTTCATTTTGGGAAATATTATTTTCCTGACAGTGGTGGCATAGAAAGTGTGACTGCTAGCTTGGCAAAAGGGGCGGTTGAAGCTGGACACGACGTCACCGTGGTATGTTTCAGTAAGAAAGAGATGCTAAAAAGAAATGAAATCTTAGATGGTGTTCACGTCGTTAGAAATGGGTGTTTCATTGACGCATCTTCTCAGCCAGTTGGTTTTAAATATATTCTCAATTGTATAAATATCTCTCAGCGTGCAGATATTGTACACTTACATACGCCAAATATGCTGGCTGCTCTATGCGGAGTGTTTTTGCCAAAAAAAGTTAAATTGCTTGTTCATTGGCATAGTGACGTCGTGGGGAAAGGATTGTTGGGTTGGTTATTAGCCCCTCTTGAACGTATTCTTTTGAAAAGAGCAGATTGTATTGTTGTTACATCGCCAGTTTATGCAAATTCATCTATTGTACTCAGACCATTTTCTTCAAAAATAAAAGTAATACCAATAGGCGTTCCTGATGCCCTAAGAATGGATGCTAATGTCGATGTCGGTAACGATTTGATTAATAAATTGAATGGTAAGCGAGTTGTTTTATCTGTTGGTCGTTTGGTGCCCTATAAAGGCTTCGATATTTTAATAGAAGCAGCGAAAATTTTCCCAGAAGATGTGATGGTTGTGATTGTGGGGGGAGGGGCGCAGGAGCGCGAACTAAAAAAGAAAATCTATTCGGCCAATCTAGAGAATAGTGTATTGCTTGCAGGTAGAGTTGAAGATCAGACTTTGAGTAGACTTTTCCAAGTTGCCGACTTATTCTGTTTGCCTTCGATTGAAAGGTCTGAGGCATTTGGAGTTGTTTTACTTGAGGCTATGAGTTATGGGCTTCCAATAGTCGCAACCAATATTGTTGGATCTGGTGTTCCCTGGGTAAATTTACATAATACAAGTGGTCTTAATGTTACCGTTGGTGATGCTAAGGAGCTAGCTTCAGCGTGTATGCAAATACTAAGTGATACAGATACATCGACAAAGTTTTCTGTTGGCGCGAGAAATCGCTACTTAAAAGAGTTTACAGAATCTTTATCAGTAAAACGTGTACTCACAATATACGAAGAATTATCTGGATCTTAATTGGCGATTTATTACTAGTTATTATTGGTTTGCTTACTTGTCAAAAAATAAATTTTGGTGGCAATTGAAATCTTCATCCGTGCCGTATTTCTTTTTATTTAGATAGATTAAGAAGAATTTAGGTTAAATTAAAATTTTTATTAAACTTTGTCTATCTATGCATAAAAGAGAATTTGACAAATTAGCAGGTGCCTTCCCGCATTTGGTAATCGATGCGAGACCATTAAATGGAACCAATAATGGAATTGGTAGATATGTCGACCAATTTGTAAGACAGTTGCCTGAAGTGACTGATGCAACAATTACATTAATTTCAAATCGAACAATTACGACAAGCACTCCATTGCCGAAAAGGATTAATCAGCTTATTGATAATAAGTACTGGGTAAATGTTCCAGGCACAATTTGGTTTCATTTAAGGGCTGAAAAGATTGCTGCTGAGCTCAAATGTACACATTTTTTGGGCACGCAACATGTTTTGCCGCCAGTTTCTGATTCGGGGATCCATAAAGCCGTAATAATTCATGATTTGGTATTTCAAAAATTTCCTGAGACTATGCAAATTGGAAATCGTCTAGTTAGTTCTTTTTTGGTACCACGATCTATTCTAAATGCTGATTCCATTTTTTGTGTTTCAGATACAACTCGGACTGATTTATTGTCGAACTTCCCTGTCGAGTCTGCGAAGGTGAGTGTTGCTTATCCAGGCTGTAGTTTCGGTGCTGAAAAAAATAGTATGTCAAATACTAATCGCGGTCCGTTACGTTTTCTGGTTGTCGGTTCACTTGAACCTAGAAAAAATCTTGGTGTCTTTTTGCGAGCTTTTATGCAAATGAGACTTAATGGACACGACTTTAAACTAGACCTAGTCAGTGGGAGTGCTTGGGGTAAAACACTGACAACTGAGTTGGTTGAATCAATAGAACTTGATTCAAATATATCTATATATAAAAATATTTCTGATGTCGAACTACAAAGTCTGTACAGGTCTGCAGATTTTTTAGTATTTCCAAGTATTTATGAGGGATTTGGCTTGCCACTTTTAGAGGCCATAGACAAGTGTGCCATCATTGTCAATGAAATCCCTGTATTTAGAGAAATTGGTGCGCATATTGATAATGTAATTTATGTTGATTTTAATAAAAGTGAAGATGAAATTTCCTCTAGTTTCGCATTATTGAACCGAAGTCCACCAGCGAGATTCCGTACCCGATCAGATGTCGAGTTATTTACTTGGAACAAATGCGCTAGCTCAATCGTAAAGGGAATAGGTATTGGGTAATTTATTGCAGTTGCAGTGATGTGTATTTTTGTTATAAGTCTTTCAAGTATGTGTGATTTTACTGTAATTGCATATTTGTATTTAGAGAATACCTTTGCTCTAGCATTGCTGATATGACATGATTAACTGTTTTTAGATATATAACTTTTTTCTATTGAGCTGCACATGTTTTATTTTAATCAAATCGAGGTTGACTAATTAAATTTGAGTTTTTGTACTTATCTTGGTATGACTCAGAACCTAGGTATAATCTTCACCCCTAATTTAATCAGACACCACAGTCATGTGGAATGATTGTCGATTACACATATAAATTTTTTAAGTACTTACCTATGCATCGAAAAATGAAAAGCACACTTCCAATTTTTGCTATTTTTGCAGCTGGCAGTGTTCTTGCGCAGCAAGCTGATCTGCAAAGTAATCAACAGGATGCAAAGTTAACGGCAGACTACATGAGCAATGCAAACGGTATCGCGCGCTCATTAAAAATTAATAATCAGCCAAGTAGCCCATATAACTCTCTGCAAAATAGGAGCGATATTGATGAGAAGGGGCAGATTAGCCGTTTAATGGAAAATAAAAAAGCAGAAAAAAGCGAATTCCAAAATTTCATTAAATACGCGACAGGCAAGAGTTTAGCCTTGTTCGGCAGTGAGTTTTTCTCCAATACCCCATCGACGTTTGCGCCATTACAAAATTCACCTTTGCCCTCTGAATATGCACTTGGCCCGGGTGATGAGGTCATCGTTCGTGCCTGGGGTAGTGTTGATATCGACTATCGTGCTACGGTTGATCGTAATGGTGTGATTAACATCCCGACCATTGGCGCAATCACCTTGGCAGGTGTCAATGCTGGCGATGCTGAGAAAGTAGTAAAGTCTTCTATCGCTAAGTTATACCGTGACGTTGCTGTGAGCGTGAGCTTTGGTCATTTGCGTGCGATGACAGTCTATGTGGTCGGCCAGGCGAAGAAACCTGGCTCCTATACAGTATCAGGATACTCTACGCTTGTGACTGCACTGTTAGCCAGTGGTGGGCCAAATGCAACGGGTTCGATGCGTAACGTTCAGGTTAAGCGTGCTGGTAAAACGGTGGGTACGTTAGACATGTACACGTTTCTTGCGAAAGGCGACAAGAGCAATGATGTGAAACTACAAGACGGTGACACCATTTACATCCCACCTGCGGTCGGCCATGTCGCTTTGATGGGTAAGGTGAATGTACCTGCTATTTATGAACTGAGGTCTGCCAATGAATCTATCTCGACTATCCTCGATCTAGCTGGTGGTTTGCCGGTCGTGGCAGATCCTCGTCGTGCATTCTTAGAGAGAATTGAGCCAAATAAATCTCAGCCACGTAGCGTGGAAGACTTTGCCTTGAATAAAGTTGGCCTAACAAAAACACTGAAGAACGGCGATATTCTTACCGTAACACCAATTACGCCAGAATTTTCTAACGCAGTCAGTCTGCGGGGGAACGTTGGTCAGCAATTGCGGGTGCCTTTTAAGCAAGGTATGCGGATTCGTGATTTGATTCCTAATCGCGAGGTGTTGATTACCCGTGCGTCGATTGAGCGTCAAAACTTTGAAGGTAATTATGAGGAGGGGCGTGTTGGTAATCTTACCGGTAATCCTGATGGTAGTTTCGATGGTAAACAATCGCGTCGGTCAAATGATGATGCCGAGACGGTTGATGCGAAAGGCAGCAACGCAAATGGATACAATGATAATACGCGTGTCATTGCTAGGTCGACAGAGTCAATCTCTGCACGTATTGGTAACCTGATTGATGACGTCAATTGGGATTATGCAGTGATTGAGCGCATTGACCGAGAGACTTTGAACGTGAGTTTAATCCCGTTTAATTTAGGTAAGGCGATGGAAAATCCGGCAAATCCGGATAACGTGATGCTGCAACCGGGCGATTCTGTCACGGTGTTCTCCCAAAACGATATTCAGGTACCGATTGCTAAACGCAAAGTCTTTGCTCGCGTTGAGGGCGAAGTTAATGTACCAGGTGTGTATCAAATGTCGCCGGGTGAGACTATCCAATCGTTGATCGCTAAAGCAGGAGGAACGACGGCTAATGCTTACTTATTTGGTACAGAGTTTTATCGCGAACAAGTACGTAAAGAGCAGCAAGCTAATCTAGAAAATGCAGTGCGCCGTTTAGAGTCACAAATGCGTTCAGAGAATGCAAAAGCGGCAGCAAATGATCCAGGCACAACAGATGCAGCAACAGCCGCCACTAAGTTAAAAGCTGCCAAAGAGTCGAGCGACGAAGCCATTGCCAAAATGAGGCAACTGAAAGCCAGTGGCCGGATCTCGTTTGGTTTGGCGGCAAATGACGAAAACTTTGATAAGTTACCTGTGCTTAAACTAGAGAATGGTGACCATTTAGTTGTTCCGAGTCGTCCTGATTTTGTCCATGTATTTGGTGCAGTGAATCAAGAGTCGTCAATGATCTGGCGCAAGGGCGGCTCCGTAGGTAAGTACTTGGCGGACGCTGGCCCAACATCAGAGGCTGACTTAGAAAACGTCTTTGTCTTACGTGCTAACGGCACTGTCTTGTCTGCCACTGGGCGCGGATGGTTCTCTAGTGTGAATTCTGCAGAATTAATGCCTGGCGACAGCATTGTTGTTCCTGAAAAGCTGAATAAAGAGTCTGCGTATAAGGCCTTTACTAACGGCTTAAAAGATTGGGCGCAAATTCTTTCTGGATTTGGTATTAGTGCAGCAGCAATTAAGAGTTTGAGACAATAAGTATGACGACAATTAATCACGAGCAACCAACGTTCATCAATGAAGAGGATGAGGAGGATGGCATCAGTATCATGGATATTTTGCTGACGCTGGCTAAGCATAAGAAGAAAATTATTGCGTATCCGATTGCCTTTGGTGTCGCAGGCTTGGCGATCAGTATGGTGTTACCTATTACCTACCGAGCAAATACAAACATATTGCCGCCACAGCAAAATCAATCAACGGCTTCTGGAATGTTGAGTCAGTTAAGCGGCTTGGCTGGCGGTGCGGGTGCGGCGTTGGGAATTAAGAGTCCAAATGATCTTTATATTGCGTTACTTAAAAGTCGCTCGTTGACCGATAAATTGATTCAGCGTTTCGATTTGCAGAAACGTTACGAGGCAAAATTAGTCGAAACAACTAGAAAGGAGCTGGAGGGTAAGTCGAACATTGCCTCAGGTAAGGATGGTCTTATTACAATTGATGTTGAAGATAAAGACCCAAAAATAGCGGCGGCAATCGCTAATGCCTATGTCGAAGAATTGACCGTGTTAACCAGTAAATTTGCATTGACCGAGGCTTCTCAGCGCCGCGTATTTTATGAAAAACAACTCGAACTTGCTAAAGATAAAATGATTGCAGCTGAAACTGCGTTGTCTTCAGGAATTGATAGTAAAGGTATGATGAGTGTTGATGCACAAAGTAAGGCAGTTTTGGAGACGGTGGCGCGTTTGCGTGCGAATATCTCTGCCAAGCAAATTCAACTCAAAGCGATGCAAGCATTTGTTACGCCGAATAACACGGAGTACAAGCGTGCTAATCAAGAGTTGCTAGGGATGCAAGATGAATTGTCAAAGTTGGAGAATGGTTCTAATACGCACAGCGCTTCCAAATCTGATACACGTACTAACTTGCCAGAAATATCTACAAATTCAAGCAAGGTAGCAGAGCCAGGAGCGAGCAACATTCAGTTATTGCGTGACGTCAAATATTATCAAATGCTTTACGAAATGCTGGCAAAACAGTACGAGGTAGCACGTTTGGATGAGGCGAAGGATATCCCTTTAATTCAGGTATTGGATAAGGCGGTTGAGCCTGAACGTAAACTTAAACCCCAACGTGCTTTGATTACAATCGCCGCATTTTTTTTCGGTTTAATCCTGGCCATTACTGCCTCTTTTTTATCCGAGTCTATGAATGAGCCGAAGTCTGAAGAGCAAGCTGAAAAGTTACGTCAATTGAAGCGCTATTTGAAGTTTTCTTGATTGGAAGCTGAAAACTTTTTGGGAATCTTTCTGCCGATGTCTAAATAGCCTGTTGCGAAATTATAGGCTATTTTATGGGCCGATAGTTGCCTATTGGTTAATATGTATTTTTAACATTATGATGTTTTTAATTTGATTATTTAGGACTTTAGTATGATTTTTGTAACTGGCGGCGCAGGTTTTATCGGCGCAAACTTCGTGTTGAGCTGGCTGGCGCAGTCTGATGAGTCAGTCTTGAATTACGATAAACTGACCTATGCTGGAAATTTAAATAATCTCACCAGTCTGAGTAACGATGATCGTCACCTGTTTGTGCAGGGTGATATTTGTGATGGTGAAAAGTTGGCAGCCTTGTTTGCTGAACATCAGCCACGCGCTATTCTTCACTTTGCTGCTGAAAGCCACGTTGATCGTTCTATCCATGGTCCGGCTGCGTTTGTCACTACCAACGTGAATGGCACATTTACTTTGTTAGAAGCTACCCGTGCTTACTGGAACACGCTTGATGAAGGTAAAAAGGCAGCTTTCCGCTTTTTGCACGTATCGACAGATGAGGTGTACGGCACCTTGTCTGCGGAAGATCCACCGTTCACTGAGACCACGCCTTACGCACCGAATAGCCCTTATTCCGCCTCGAAGGCGGCATCAGATCATTTAGTGCGTGCGTATCACCATACCTATGGTTTGCCTGTATTGACGACCAATTGCTCTAATAATTATGGCGCTTATCATTTTCCTGAGAAATTGATCCCACTGATTATTACGAATGCGCGTGCAGGTAAAGATCTGCCGGTCTATGGCGATGGTCAGCAGGTACGTGACTGGTTGTATGTGACGGATCACTGCGCTGCGATTCGTCGCGTTCTCGAGGCTGGACGTTTAGGTGAAACCTATAACGTTGGAGGCTGGAACGAACAAACTAACCTTAGCGTTGTGCATACTATTTGTGATCTGCTCGATGAGTTGCAGGCAAAACCACAGGGTAGCTATCGTGACCAGATTAAGCACATCACAGATCGCCCGGGTCATGACCGTCGTTATGCGATTGATGCGCGCAAAATTGAGCGTGAACTTGGATGGAAACCCGCAGAAACTTTCGAAACAGGCCTTCGCAAAACCGTTGAATGGTATCTCGCGAATGATGCATGGGTCGCGCAGGTGCAATCTGGCGAGCACACGAAATGGGTCGATCTGCAATACAAAAATAAGGAACAAGCATGAGTTTTACGCCATCATCCCGCAAAGGGATTATTCTTGCCGGCGGTTCTGGTACTCGCCTGTATCCGGTCACTAAAGCAGTCTCTAAACAACTGTTGCCGGTCTATGATAAGCCGATGATCTACTATCCACTGACATCGTTGATGTTAGCCGGTATGCGTGACATTCTCATTATTTCTACGCCGCAGGATACACCACGTTTTGTGGAGTTGTTGGGGGATGGCTCGCAATGGGGTATTAATCTACAGTATGCAGTTCAGCCATCACCAGACGGACTCGCGCAGGCATTTATCATCGGTAAAGAGTTCGTCGGAAATTCCCCGTCAGCGTTGATTTTGGGGGATAACATCTACTACGGCCACGATTTCGAGCCGCAATTACGTAATGCAGATGCACGTAACCAAGGCGCAACGGTGTTTGCTTATCATGTGCATGATCCAGAGCGTTACGGTGTGGTGGATTTTGATGCGAACAAGCAAGCAATCAGTATCGAAGAAAAGCCTCTCAAACCAAAATCCAATTATGCTGTAACCGGCTTGTATTTCTATGATAATCAAGTTTGTGATATCGCGGCTAACATCAAGCCATCTCCCCGTGGCGAGCTGGAGATTACTGATGTTAATAACGTGTACCTCAAGCAAGGTGAACTCAATGTGGAATTGATGGGGCGTGGCATGGCCTGGCTTGATACGGGTACTCACGAATCATTATTGGAAGCCGGGCAATTTGTAGCAACGATTGAAAAGCGCCAAGGTCTCAAAGTAGCTTGCCCAGAAGAAATCGCGTTCCGTCGTAATTACATCACAGCGGCTCAGCTAGAAGCATTAGCTCAACCTTTGAAGAAAAATGAATACGGACAATATTTGCTCCGACTTCTTGAACAAAAGACTTTTTAAGTTATGAACGTTATTTCAACCAATTTGCCAGAAGTAGTCATTATTGAGCCAAAAGTATTTGGTGACGATCGCGGTTTTTTTTACGAGAGCTTTAACGCAAAAAAATTTGCTGAACTAACCGGTGTAGATTTGCCTTTTGTACAGGACAATCACTCGATGTCGGCAAAAAATATTTTACGCGGATTGCACTATCAGATTCAACAGGCGCAGGGTAAGCTCGTGCGTGTGGTGTCTGGCGAAGTGTTTGACGTTGCCGTTGATTTGCGTAAAAGCTCACCACGCTTTGGCCAGTGGACTGGCGTCACTTTATCGGCGAGCAATCAGCGTCAATTGTGGATCCCGCCAGGTTTCGCCCACGGCTTTGTCGTCACCAGCGATAAAGCAGAGTTTCTGTACAAGACAACCGATTACTGGGCGCCAGAGCATGAGCGTAGCTTAATGTGGAATGATCCCGCTATTGGCATTGAATGGCCTGTTACTGAAGCGCCAGTATTGTCCGCTAAGGATCAAGCCGCTAAACTATTGGCGGATGCTGAGGTTTTTGCATGAAGATTTTGCTCACAGGTACAACGGGGCAGCTTGGCCACACGTTGCTGCCACTATTAAGCCAGCATCATGAAGTGATTGCGCCAACCCGTGCAGAACTTGATCTGAGTGATGCCGTAGCGATCGCGGCTTTTGTCGGTGATTGTAAGCCAGACCTTATCATTAATCCTGCTGCTTATACCGCGGTGGATAAAGCCGAAACTGAACTGGCGTTAGCGCATGCAATCAATGGTGTTGCTCCTGGAGTCTTCGCCGAACAAGCGAAGAAGCTGGGAATTGGTTTGATCCATTATTCGACAGACTACGTCTACGATGGCAGCTTACGCCTTGCCAATGGCGACTTGGTTTCCTATACAGAAGATGCTGCCACCAATCCGCTCAATGTCTATGGAAAGACCAAGCTAGCGGGCGAGCAGGCGATTATCACGAGCGGGTGCCAGTATCTGATCTTCCGTACAAGCTGGGTGTATTCAACGTTTGGTAAAAATTTCTTACTGACCATGCTACGTTTAGCGAATGAGCGAGACGAGTTGCGGGTGGTGAGCGATCAATGGGGTGCACCAACCTCTGCCGACAGTATTGCTAGTACTACTGTCGATATCGTCGGGCAATTATGTCAATCCAATGATGCTGCGCAATGGTGGAAAGCACATCAAGGGATTTACCATTTGACGACCAAAGGTCGTACGAGTTGGTGCGGTTTTACCGAAGAAATTTTGCGTCAGGCTACAGTCTCTGGACGCTTGAAAAAAACAGCGCCAATTGTGACAGGTATCCCAGCGATAGACTACCCGACACCAGCACAAAGGCCAGTCAACTCCTGTCTTGACACAACCCGACTGGTCCATGCATTTGGTATATCAGTTCCGACGTGGGAAGTTGCATTGGCGACGTGTCTAGCGCCAAAACAGAAATAATCATCAGCTAAGTAATCAAAGCCTGACCCAGAATAATTCGGGTCAGGGTGAGTTATAAAGTATGTGCTCAAACTGATTGATGAGTGCCTCTGATGAAAGGATATGTTAGGGGCAAAAAATCATCGGCAACTCTCCACCCCAATTTCACTTAGGCTGATGTCTTAACTACGTTGCCGGTATTTGTTGCCCCCTGAACGTTATTGCTCAGATTCTGTAAGAACGTTGTGAGGCTTGCTCCGCTACCCGATTGTCCTTCTGCTGCTAATAGATTACTGAAGCTCGATTGCAGCGCATCGATCGCAGAATTGGAGCTGCTTGATGTGCCGCTGCCTGTGCTTGTACCGGTGCTGCTAGAGCTTCCACTGCTACTGGTAGCGCCTAATTGCTGAATCAAGCCTTGCAGGCCACTCTCAAGTTGGCTTACGCCGCCATGGTGGTGATGGTGACTGCCACCACTGCCACTCGCGCTTGCTACAGCGCTGGGTGACGTTGTGCTTGAGGATGTATTTCCGGCGGTGCCGCTGCTTGATTGTGTGCCATTCTGCGCTTGCAGTGCTGCAAACAAACTTTGCGCGAACGCAGAGAGTGCTTGTTGTGTTGATTCTGTGCCTGATGTTGATCCGGTCGATGCGCTGCTAGATGTTGTCCCAGATGTTGCTGTTGTTCCCGATGCGGTAGATGTAGCAGATGCGGATGAACTGGCACCCAATGACGCAAGCGCTTGACTGATCGCATTGGCGAAACGGCTTTCACCACCGCTACTGACGCCTTGTGTTCCGTCATCTTGATCGGAATCATGACGTTGACGGCCAAGATATTGAGTTTGAGCAACTGCCGAGCTTGATCCTAGTGATGAGATTGACATGGTGTGTCCTTTGAATTGTAGGTGGTACGCCGCTCAAAAAAGTTCAATGGGGGCTTCTTAACGTTATACTCAGCTTATCGGAACTTTAATTCAAAGAATAGAGGGGTGTTTTCATTTATCTTGTATGTACATGTATCGTTGAGCGACAATGCCTTATATTTCGAAACATGTTGCAAGAAAATGATATTTTTCTGTGGGGAAAAATCTGTGTCATTGCTTTGGTGTAAGCGTGAGTCCTCGGTGTGTTAGTTCAATGCCCCCGTTTAATTTAATGTAGTAAAAAAGATCTTAAATTCCTTGTCATGTCTGCAGCTCATTTACACCATCCACCATTGCCCGTTCGTGACGGTATCGCTCCAAGCTATATATGGCTGCCTGAGGGGCAATGGATCAATCTTATTTCATTTTTAACGTCGTATTTCCCTGATGTGGGTGAATCGATCTGGTTAGAGCGGATGAAAAAAGGAGAGGTTGTCGATCAGGCGGGGCGCTTGTTAAGTCAAGATAGTGCTGTGAAGCGTGGAATGTGTATCTTTTACTATCGTGAAATAGAGTGCGAGACTGCGATCCCTTTTAACGCTGAAATTTTGCACAGAGATGAACATTTGCTCGTCGTGGACAAGCCACATTTTTTGCCGGTAACCCCTGGTGGTCGTTTTTTACGCGAGACGTTGTTAGTGCGGTTAAAAAAGCAGACGGGCTTGCAGCACTTAACGCCGATTCATCGACTCGATAGGGAGACAGCTGGCGTTATGCTGTTTTCTCATAACGCTGCAACACGCGGGTTATATCAGACGCTGTTTCAGCAACGGGTTATCAAAAAAATCTATCATGCGTTGGCGCCAACTTTACCTGATCGTACTTTCCCTTTAGTGCATCGTAGTCGCATGGAAGAAGGCGGAAGTTTTCTGGTGATGCAGGAAAGTGAAGGTGAACCGAATTCTGAGACGCTGGTCGAAGTCCAGGCGAACTTTGGAGACCTTAGCCTTTACCGTCTTACCCCCTTGACTGGTAAAAAACATCAATTGCGTCTGCACATGACAAGTTTAGGCGCAGCTATTCTTAATGATAGTTTTTACCCCGACGTTTTACCATGCAAGGGCGATGACTTCTCCGCACCTTTGCAATTATTAGCTAAATCAATTTCGTTTATCGATCCAATTAGCGGTGATGCGCGTCATTTTAGCAGCCAACAGGAACTCAAAAGGCCTGATAATGCGCACCGATCAGTTGGTGGCATCCGATAGCCGACTGACAAATCTATTGACAGGGCAGCCCCTGCCAGCTATGATGTTGGTCTTCGGAGTGTGGCGCAGTCCGGTAGCGCACCTGGTTTGGGACCAGGGGGTCCAAGGTTCGAATCCTTGTACTCCGACCAGAATTAAAAAACTATTACAAACAGTAGTAGTTAAAAATAAGTAATCAGTAAATTTTTATAAAATTTACGTCATTAATTAGCAAAGCTAGTTAAATTAAGTTTTTCGGAGTGTGGCGCAGTCCGGTAGCGCACCTGGTTTGGGACCAGGGGGTCCAAGGTTCGAATCCTTGTACTCCGACCAAAATTAAAAGGATTGTTGATTAATTCAATAATCCTTTTTTCATTTTTCTTCTGCTTAATCTTTTCTATTGATTTTCCTCCAGTCGATCATGAGGTCTTCGTGGCCCTTTCCATTGCTGTTTGTTTAGCTTAGTTACCATCATCGCGTGTAAAACGGTAAAATGCTGGTTTTAACTTTATCCGCATACAGATGTTGCTTGTTTGTAGGTTTTACAGGTAACACGCGGTGCAATTCATCTCATGACAGTTCGTACCCGTTTTGCTCCTAGTCCTACTGGCTATCTTCATGTTGGCGGTGCTCGTACCGCTTTGTTTAGCTGGGCATTTGCCCGCCATCATGGTGGCACATTTGTGTTGCGTATTGAGGATACTGATCTGGAGCGCTCAACGCCGGAGGCGGTGCAAGCGATTCTGGATGGGATGAATTGGCTTGGCCTCGCGCATGATGAGGGTCCATTTTATCAAATGCAACGGATGGATCGTTATCGCGCAGTGCTGGCAGACATGTTGGCAAAAGGCACGGCCTATTATTGCTATTCTTCTTCTGAAGAGGTTGAGGCAATGCGTGAGCGTCAGCGTGCTGCTGGCGAAAAACCTCGCTACGACGGCACGTGGCGACCAGAGGCCGGTAAAGCCTTGCCTGTAATTCCTGCAGATCGTCAACCAGTCATTCGTTTTAAAAATCCCTTAGAAGGCGACGTTAGCTGGAATGATGTAGTCAAAGGGCAGATCACGATCAATAATCGCGAACTAGATGATTTGGTGATTGCGCGTCCAGACGGTACGCCAACGTATAACTTCTGTGTAGCAGTAGATGATTGGGATATGCAGATCACGCATGTGATTCGCGGTGATGATCACGTCAACAATACGCCACGTCAGATCAATATCCTCAATGCATTGGGTGCGTCATTGCCGCAATATGGCCATGTGCCGATGATTTTAGGTACTGATGGTCAGAAATTGTCCAAGCGCCGTGATGCAGTGAGTGTGATGGACTACTTCGACAAAGGCTATTTGCCCGAGGCGATGCTAAATTATCTTGCACGTCTTGGCTGGAGTCATGGTGACGATGAGATTTTTAGTATGGAGCAAATGTGTAGTTGGTTCGATCTGACGCATTTGTCGGGTTCTGCGGCGCAATTTAATCCAGAAAAATTGGCTTGGATTAATAATCACTATATTAAGGCCGCTGACAATCAACGTCTGGCTGATTTGGTGCGGACGCAAATGCAGAAAGAGGGTGCTGAATTTGTTGGGGCGCCAGAGTTGGCTGCAGTCGTCGCTTTGTTTAAAGAACGCGCCAACACCACGGTAGAGTTAGGTAACGCGGCAATGCTGTTTTATCGTCAACCTGCGGCAGAAACTACCTTGTTACAACAGCATGTAACAGATGCGGTCTTGCCAGCGTTGCGTCAATATGCAGATGCTTGCAAAACAGTTGAGTGGAATAAGGCGGCGTTGTCTGCCGCCTTAAAACAAGTGTTGGCAGATCATGGTTTAAAGATGCCGCAATTAGCAATGCCTTTGCGTTTGCTCTTGACGGGCCAGTTGCAGACCCCTTCTATTGATGCTGTGGTTGAATTATTTGGTCGCGAAGTTGTTTTGCAACGATTAAATGTGATTGCTGCATAAGCATTAGCGTAGTTTGCCATGGTAGAGGGCTTTACATTGGCGCGTTCATCCCCTATAATCTCGCTTCTGTTCTGCAAGGGGGTATAGCTCAGCTGGGAGAGCGCTTGCATGGCATGCAAGAGGTCAGCGGTTCGATCCCGCTTACCTCCACCACGTAAGCGTGGATGCGTCAGAACAGTAATACTTACTGTCCCCATCGTCTAGAGGCCTAGGACATCACCCTTTCACGGTGAGTACAGGGGTTCGAATCCCCTTGGGGACGCCAATAAATTTTATTGCGGACAGTAAGTAAAAGCAGTTGCAGCATAGGTCAGTAACACGGACAGAATATGTCCCCATCGTCTAGAGGCCTAGGACATCACCCTTTCACGGTGAGTACAGGGGTTCGAATCCCCTTGGGGACGCCAGCTTTACCATTTGCACTGATGCAAATGTAGGTCAGTAACAAGGACAGAACATGTCCCCATCGTCTAGAGGCCTAGGACATCACCCTTTCACGGTGAGTACAGGGGTTCGAATCCCCTTGGGGACGCCAAGTAGAAATAAAAAAGCCCGCTTTGCGGGCTTTTTTATTTTTCAGGGAGTGAGTTCATGACCATCTTTGTGACCATCACTTTTTGCTTTGATAAATCTTGTCAAATTCTGCTCCATCATCAAAATGTTTTTTCTGCGCCTGCTTCCAGTCACCAAAAACTTCATTCAGTGTAAACAAGTTCACGGATTTAAAATTAGCTGCATATTTTTTTGCCACTTTATCTGACCTCGGACGGAAAAAATGTTTCGCTGCAATCTCTTGCCCAGCATCAGAATATAAAAATTGCAGGTAAGCAGTTGCTACCTTGCGCGTTCCAATTTTATCAACGACTTTATCGACCACCGCGACCGGTGACTCGGCCAAGATAGAATATTTGGGGTAGACGATATCGTAATTGTCGCCAAATTCTTGTCTGACCAGTTGCACCTCATTTTCAAACGTGACTAGTACATCACCGATCTGGCGCTGCGTGAACGTCGTCGTTGCACCACGTCCGCCAGCATCTAATACCGGAACATTCTTAAACAAACGTCCGACTAGATCTCTTGCCTGCGCCTCTGATCCGCCATTTTTAATGACGGAGCCCCATGCTGCTAAATAGGTATAGCGCCCATTTCCTGAGGTCTTTGGGTTTGGCACGATCACTTGAATGCCTGGCTTGCCAAGATCGTCCCAGTTGGCAACATGCTTAGGGTTGCCTTTGCGGACCAAGAAAACCATGGTCGAGTAAAAAGGCGCTGCGTTATTTGGAAAAGCGGCTGACCAATTTGGAGATAGTAAGCCCTTATCCGCGATGGCGTCGATATCGCTGGCCTGATTCATGGTGACAACGGACGCATTAAGACCATCGATCACGGAGCGTGCTTGTTTGCTTGAACCGCCATGTGATTGATTAATCACGATGGATTCGCCGGTATTTTTCTTCCAATCGGCGACGAACGCTGGATTGACTTCTTTAAATAATTCACGCGTAACGTCATAAGAGGCATTGAGTAAAGGTTCTGCGGCCTTTGCTGTTGGAATCGCACTCAGGCAGGCAATAGTGATGCCAGCGAACATGCTCAGTGCAAGACGACGCGGATGCGCTTTAGTGATCGTTGTGGATGTCAGAGGGGGATTTTTTTTCATGGCGGTAAGTACTCCTGTTTTGATTGTCATTATCTTCCTCATAAGTCGTCGTTTTGCCAAGAACAATATTCTTCTATCGTTAGATGATTTTCGCATTTGCTTTCTAATACACATCAACAGCAACATGTTGAAAGAAAAAATCTATATGGATAGTTAAAAACATTCTATGTTGGTCATTTGAAAAAATATTTTCTTTTTGCTGACTTTGTTACACTGTGAGCCTCTTTTTGAAGATTGACGTGTTATGAAAACTCATCCCTCATTTTCAGTAAAACTGGCGGTAAAGCTATTAGTGGGTGTCTTTGTTGGCGTCGCTTACATGCCTTCGTGTTTTGCGACTGAATCAGCGCCCAATCCACAACAGGCAGCGCATGCCGGTGGCATCGAATGGCGAAAAGACAATAATCTGGACGCCGCATTTGCGCAGGCCAAATCCAGTAATAAACCTTTATTTCTTTATTGGGGTGCGGTCTGGTGCCCGCCTTGCAATCAGGTTAAGGCAACGATTTTTAACCGCCAGGAATTTATTGAAAAATCCCGTCACTTTGTTCCCGTCTATCTTGATGGAGATAGCCCAGGCGCACAAAAATTTGCTGCCCAGTTCAAAGTGCGTGGCTATCCGACCATGATCCTTCTCAAGGCTGATGGCACTGAAATTACCAGGCTCCCTGGTGAGGTCGATTCTGAACGGTATTTACAAGTACTGATCCTGGCATTAAATACTTCAGTTTCGGTCAATGATACGTATAAATTCGCGATGGCTGGATCGAAAAATATGAAAGCAGAGGATTGGCGCTTATTAGCAGATTACTCTTGGGATGATCCAGACCAAAAGTTGGTGAATGCAAAAGAGGTACCTGCTACTTTGCTACGCTTGGCTGACGCCTGTACACCCGGTGTAACAGCGACGCGTCTGTATTTGAAGGGGCTCTTTGCGCTGGCGACCGCCGAGCCTGCGGCAGTAGCAGTGGTGAAGCTGGATAAGGCACAAGCACTGGTTAAATTGTCGAAAGCATTGTCCGATCCTAAGGTCGCTCACGATAATCTCGATTTGGTCACAGGTGCGGCGGCAGAATTAACGAGTTATCTGACAGCAGTACAATCGCTACAGCGTACAAAATTTGTCACCGTCTGGAACCAAGCTCTCTCGAAACTATCCGACGATATGACGATTTCTAAGGCAGATCGGTTGGGCGCGGTTATCGCGCAAGTTGCGTTGGCGAAACTAGACAACGCGAAGATCAGTCCCGCTTTACAGGCGGAAGTAAAAAGACGTGTGCTCGCTATCGATCAGGCAACCACTGATGCTTATGAGCGTCAGTCTGTCGTGCACTCTGCGGCAGAGGCCTTGGGTAGCGCTGATTTGCTGGACGACTCGGATGCGTTGTTAAAGGCGGAACTTAAGCGCTCACATTCTCCATACTACTTTATGTCTACCTTAGCGAATAACGCCAAAAAACGCGGTGATAAGGCCGCTGCTTTGAGCTGGTACGGTCAAGCCTATGATGCCTCAAAAGGCCCTGCGACACGTCTGCAGTGGGGAGCAAGCTACGTGAGTAACCTAGTTGAACTCGCACCAGGTGAGGATGTGCGCATTGAACGTACTGTGACGACGATATTGACTGAGTTATCAAAAACCGAGAACGCGTTTTATGAGCGTAATCGCGCTTCGTTGGACCGGATTGGTAAGAAGCTGACCGAATGGAATAAGGATGGTAAGCATCAACCTGTATTTCAGAAAATACATACACAATTAGACGGTATTTGCGCAAAATTGCCAGTTGGCGATCCGCAAAAAGCGACTTGCCAGTCAGTCTTAAATAAGTCCTGATTATTAAGTCTTGATTATTAAGTCTTGATCAATACGTTCTCATTAATAGGATCTAGACAAAAAATGCGACCGACTGGTCGCATTTTTTTCATACATCGCTATGATAATGATCCCAGCATGTTAGAAACTGGTGGAAATGCCTGCGTATAAAGTACGACGTGCCCCATATTGTGGTGCACCAACACCCACACCAGAGCCATCGCGAAGCAGGTAAGACTTATCAAAAATATTGACGATTGAAAGCCGTCCCTCGATATCACCGATAGCCGTTTTTTTCCAATTATGAACGAATGCCGCATTAAAAGTTGTGTAAGGATCTAGCGCTGCGGAGTTAGGTGCGCCGCCATCCGGTGTTTTACGTAAGCCGCTTCCATATAAAAAATCGCCACTAATTTTAGAATCGCCAAAATGATAATGAGCGCCGCCAGACACCGTGTAGGTCTGATTGTGATCAACATAAATGTAATGGCTGGAGATATACGCTAACTCATCTGGCTGGAACAATGACTGACCAGAGATGATATTTGTTGCCTGCGCTTTTTGTAGGGAGGTGTTGAGGAACATGCCCCAGTTTTTCTCGTTATACACCGCCGATAACTCCAAACCTTTGGCAAAACCTTTTGCATAATTGAACGGCGACAAAATTAAGGCCTGACCAAATTGACCTTCATCGAGCATATTGGTGATATTTTTGTAATAGGCATCCGCAGTTAGGCTCAGATTCTCGTTTACCTTGTGGCTGATACCGACATCAAAATAATGCGTGCGTTCAGATTTGACGCTATCTGAAGTTGCAATTGCTGGCGCTGTTGTAGTGTTTGTGTACAGATTAATGCTCGCTTGCGATGCGAGTTCTTGCGGTGGTGGTGTGAAATAGCGCGAGTAGCCTGCATGGAAAGAGGTGGCGTCGCTGATTTTGTACGCCATGTTCAGACGTGGACTCCATTGCTGCTCTTCGACAAACGCAGAAACACGGTCAAAGCGTACACCATAATTGAGCGTCAGCGGATCAGAAATATGCCATTCATCTTGTACGTATAAACTATATAGTTGCCCTACCTTGCTAGAGTCATCAATGATAGTAATCGGCGTAGTTTGGGTTTGATTACCGTTGGCGTCTGTAGGGAAAGTTCCGACGGTATTATTACTTTCCGTCGTTTGACGTGTGTATGAAAAACCTGTTCTGAATGTATGCTGCTGATTGATTTTGTAGCTTACGTCGCCTTGCAGACCTGCGGACGAATTTGAACGCAGCGTATCAGAGGACACACCGTTATAGACCAAATCGCCTACTTGATCAGGTTTGTAATGAAGTTCGGAATATTGTTTAAATCCGGATAATTGAAAATTCAACGCACCGAGATTTTTTTGATATGACAGAACAACAAAACGATTAACCTCATGCTGGTTCTCATCCAGTTGTGACGAAGGTAACGTACTTGTACCGCTGGTCACATCACTGACGCCTGCCAATGAGAATCCGGGTGCTTGGGCTGGATTATTTGGAATCTGGAATTTACCGTTATAGGTGCCAAACATCATACCGAGACGGGTATCGTCATCCAGATAATAAGACAAGTTGCCAAACGATTTGGTTTGCTGTGTTTTATCGTGAATGGCATTTTTCAATGAAGTAGGGTTTTCTATGCCGAGGTCATTTGATAAATAACTGCCTGATAAATAGTAATTGAACGCCCCGACGGTCCCAAAAAACTCAGCGCTTGGACTGTAGTAATGATTGCCACCAACAAGGATGCCAACGCGTCCCCCTGGTGTTGTGTGACCCTCTTTAGTTTGAATGTCAACGATCCCTGCCGTGCGCAGGCCAAATTGTGCTGGTAGTGCGCCAGTCATAAAATCAGTTTCATCAATTTGGCGTGTATCAATGGATTGACCAAATCCAGAAATGCTTTCTGGAAGTTGGACGCCATTAATTCTGTATTGCACGTTGCCGTGGTCATCGCGAATATGTAGGCTACCAGATGCTTTCGAGTCTTGTGCCACGCCCGGTAACCGCAGGAGTACTTCATCAAACGGTGTTGAGTCACCTTGGCTCAATGCGTCTACCATATGCTTGTCTATGGAATAAACGGTCGTACCAATTTTTGGTGAGAGGGCGATACGTGCACTTTTTAAATGTGCTGAAGTGACTTCAACGGTGGAGATAGCTTGGTCAGTGGCGCCGCTGGAAGCTGATGCCGGTTCAGCGCTCGTATTATCGTTACCGGCGGCAACCGCATAGCCCGTCGCGGTTGCAAATAATCCAGCCAGAAGCATAGGGAGTGGTCGTAAGCGGAAAGAAGCTTGGAATGCTTGCGTTGTCATGGTGAACCTTTTCTTAAAACGATTTTCTATTCGATGTCATGCTAAAGGCGAGAGGACTGCTTCTGAAGAGCGCACTGTCTTGCCTGATGAAGGTTGTTTTGTATTGATGAGCTTTGTCGCTGTCACAGTATGAATAAGAGATCACGAATAAGACAGTAAGTGTCATATACGCCGCATTTTATGGATGCTTTATCTTAAACGTCGATCTGTGAAGCAGTTCAGGCGTTTGCTGGCGGGCCGCAGCTTGGTGGGAGTAATGTCGGTTGGCTGAACGCGATGTCATATACTTTATTTGCGTAGAGGGAGTACGCAAGTAGATGCAACATTACCAGCGGTAAGGCGCTCGGTGTGACGAGATCTAGTTTATCCGAAACGGCGCTACATAATGAGCAGGCCTGATCTTCAATTGAATTCGCGTGATGGTGGGTTGCTGCTGTTGAGATCAGTAGAATAAAACTGAGTGCTGCAAACAGGGCGACACCAGCTTTCCAGCTACGTGCGAAGACAGACCGCATCAAAGCCAGATGATGGCTTGGCTGTGCAGGTCTCTGTCTGTTCTGCACAGAAGGAGAAAAGGGGGCACGCAACATAAAAGAATAAAACTCCGGTGGTTATCACTCATGCAGTGTGATTCTCAGTGACTGAGAAAATTACTCGTCAATAAACGCTTCGCATCAGGATTTCGCGCAAGACAGGAGAAAGATTTTTTGGAAATCCGCTTCTATGATAACAAAAAATATCATGCGTAGCATGGACTGCGACGAAATGCCAAGCTGCACTTAGACCCTTGAAAGGACAGCGAGTTCCTTTTAGTTCAAAATAAATTCAATTAAATTTCGGTCATTTAATTGGGTTTCCTACTTTGCTTATTAAGGTTATTTCGTTCGACGAAACCTGCGCAAAATTTGGTTGAATTCGCTATCGGTTGATTGCATTGATGAATCCGTAAAAACCATCGGTCCTCTTTATATTTAATTCGAATATGTAAGTGAATTTATATGATTGGATGTAATGAGTCGTTTTAGATAAGATCAACGTCTGTGATTTTTTGGTGTAAATATCAGTGATACGTATTGAGCAAGTTCAAAAGTTTTATCAGGTAAATCGAGATGTGGTGGGGGTGCAAGTTCACGCCTTACGAGACATTAATCTACATATAGAACAAGGAAAAGTTTTTGGCATTATTGGTCGTTCAGGTGCAGGTAAAAGTACCTTGTTACGGACTTTAAATTTATTAGAGCGTCCATCTTCAGGAAAAATTCTGATCGATGGCGCAGATATTACGCAGTTCGGTGCAGAGCAACTGCATGCCTTGCGGCAGCGGGTGGGAATGGTATTTCAGCATTTTAATTTGTTGAGCGCCAAAACGATTGCAGAAAATATTGATTTTCCGCTCAAACTCGCTGGCAGCTATAGCAACGAACAGCGTCGGCAACGAGTCGATGAGTTGCTCGCACTCGTTGGCTTATCGGATCAGCGTGATAAATATCCTGCGCAACTTTCGGGTGGTCAGAAACAACGGGTTGGCATTGCGCGCGCGCTCGCGAACTATCCGACATTATTGTTGTGTGATGAGGCAACGTCGGCCTTGGACCCTGAGACTACGCAGTCCATTTTACGTTTGCTGTCAGATATTAATCAGCAATTAGGTTTGACGATTGTGTTAATTACCCATGAGATGCAGGTGATACGCACGATCTGTGATCAGGTCGCCGTCATTGATGCGGGCCACATTGTTGAAACCGGCGATGTGGCTGATGTGTTCCTGCATCCTCAGCATCCGATCACACAAAGCCTCGTGGCTGAAAATCAAGCGCTTGATCTTGACCTTGTGCAGTTACGTCAAGATCGTCAGCGTGGTGTGCTGGCACGTCTGACTTACGTTGGTGCGGCGGCGCACGAGCCGATTTTAAGTCGAGTTGCAGCGCAAACACAGCTTCAGATGGTGATCTTGCAGGGCACCATCTCGCGTATTAAAAGCACCCCTTATGGGCAATTGTTAGTAGAGTTGATTGGCTCTGCAGATGAAATTGATCGGGTACTAGCCTCTCTTCGTGCAGAAGAAGTGCGGGTCGATTTGATTGATGTAAGCGGAGGAGTGCAGTAATGGATTTTTCAAATATTGATTGGGAAGATATCGCCCAAGCGACGCTGGACACATTAACGATGACTGGGTGTTCGCTATTTTTTACCGTTTTATTGGGCTTGCCTTTAGGTGTGCTGTTGTTTGTGACAGGTAAAAAGCAATTGTTAGAGCAGCGTGGAATCTACGCGTTACTTTCTGTACTCGTGAATGTCTTGCGTTCTGTACCGTTCATTATTTTATTGATTGTATTGATTCCATTTACCTTGTTTTTGGTAGGAACGTCGCTCGGTGTACCTGGGACGATTCCGCCGCTCGTCATTGGTACGACGCCGTTTTTTGCGCGACTCGTTGAGAACGTTTTACGCGATGTGGATCGTGGCATTATTGAAGCGTGTCAGGCAATGGGCGCGAAAACGCATCAGATTATTATTCATGCGTTGTTGCCGGAAGCTTTGCCAGGACTGATTGCCGCAGCGACGGTGACAACGATTGCTTTGGTCTCTTACGCTGCGATGTCTGGGGTGATCGGTGGTGGCGGTCTTGGTGATCTGGCTTTGCGTTTCGGTTACCAACGTTTTCAGACCGATGTGATGGTGGTGACAGTCGCTATTCTGATTGTGTTAGTGCAGGTGTTGCAGTTCTCTGGCGATAAGTTAGTCGCACGATTTACCCGTAAGTAGTAGTTGCTGTTTTTTGCTGTTTTATCTCAATAAAAATAAGGATCACACCCATGAAGCTCTCTTTTCAACAAAAATTTCAACGTCGTCTGACGTTGGCAGCCGTTGCTAGCCTAACAGTTGCTGGCTTTTTAACGCCAGTTGCTGCATTCGCTAACGATGTGTTAACGATCGCAGCAAGCCCAGTGCCACACGCAGAAATCCTCGAATTCATTAAGCCACAACTAGCAAAAGAAGGCGTGGATTTAAAAGTTAAAGTATTTACTGATTACATTCAGCCCGCAGTGCAGGTCAATGAAAAACATCTCGACGGTAACTTTTTCTTGCATCAGCCATACCTGAACGAATTCAAGAAAAGCCACTCTAACGATATCGAAGTGCCAGTCGCTAAAGTACACGTAGAGCCATTTGCAGCGTATTCGTCAAAATATAAAAAAGTAGCAGATATTCCAAACGGAGCCACGGTTGCGATCCCGAACGACCCATCCAATTCAGGCCGTGCATTATTGTTGTTGGCTAGACAAGGTTTGTTGACATTGAAAGATCCAACGAATATCTCTGCAACAAAAAAAGATATCGTTGCTAATCCAAAAAATCTGAAATTTAAAGAGCTCGAGGCAGCAACATTGCCACGTGTATTGAATCAGGTTGACTTGGCGTTGATTAATACAAACTATGCGATCGAAGCGAAGCTCAATCCAGTCAAAGACTCTTTGTTTATTGAAGATGCCAATTCACCGTACGCTAACCTGTTAGTTGCACGTGAAGATAACAAAGATAGTCCAGCGTTTAAAAAACTGGTTGCTGCTTTGCATTCGCCAGAAGTGAAGAAATTTATCGAAGAAAAATACAAAGGTGCGGTCGTTCCAGCATTCTAACGTTGAAGATCGTCGTCAGTCAGATGGCATCTTAACGTAAATAAATCGCTCGTTCACTGCTGTGCATGGGCGATTTTTTTAATCTTATCGTCTGATGCCAAATAAGTTTCAGACGAAAAAAAACGCCGCAAAATGAACTGCACCCCAAAAGTTGGACACCCGTCCTAACTTTTGGGGTGTTTTCATGAGTAAATACACAAAGCAATTCAAACTGGCCGTTGTTAAACGGTATCAAGAAGGTTCAGCGGGTTATCAAGC
>NZ_JBMPPD010000047.1:0-26105 GCF_049339825.1 Undibacterium sp. RuRC25W
TTGATAACCCGCTGAACCTTCTTGATACCGTTTAACAACGGCCAGTTTGAATTGCTTTGTGTATTTACTCATGAAAACACCCCAAAAGTTAGGACGGGTGTCCAACTTTTGGGGTGCAGTTCAAAATGATGTGCTGGCGTTTTTTTTACGGATCCGTCATTTACTTTTTACTTGCGACTTCAGTCGTCTGATGTGGTGCAGTCGCTTCTCCTGACTTAAAGTCACTGCGATCGAAAGTTAAATTTTGACCAGATACTAAACGGATCCACTCTGGATAGTTGTACGCAGATCCATTGGAGTGATCAACGATTGCACCGACGCCACCACCGAGAAGGATGTTACCAAACATGCTGCCTGCTACTCTAGAAATAACCGTCGCAGAAGCTGGATCATTCCCGTCTTTTTTGCAGATGACACTCAAATTAGAACTGGAGCGATGGATCAATACGCTACCTGGTGTTGTCATGTTAAAACTACCAGAATCGTTTGTTAAGCTGCATTGAGCACCTTCTACCGGCGTTCCATTTGTTGCCAATGTTTCAACGCGAATGGCTTGTGTAGCGCCGCATCTGATACGCATCGCCATAAAAAAAATCCCCAGTAGGTAACTGGGGATTGTATGTAAGCAGAATAAGCTTATTTTGCTGGTACATCCTGATGCGCGTCATTGTTGCCGTGATGCTGTTCCGTATGGTGCCAGCCATGATGATGATGCTGCTGATGCATCGCCATCATATGATGAGCGATATCATCGAACTTTTTACGTTGCTCTGGGGTCAGGCTAGCTTGCAGTTGACTAGTCGCATCGGCAAGGGTAGCGAGCCTTTTAGCATGTTCAGCTGCTAGGTCTGCATGAAACCGCGCAATACTCGCTGCATCCGCATTAACATCAGGATGCTTCATTTGTGTTGGTGTTGCAGTCAGCACAGCGGTATAGTCCTGCCAAGCTTTATCTTGAGCTGCTGTGATACCGAGATGCGTGGCTAATTTTTTTAGATGTTCAGCACGCATTTCTTGATGGTGTTTCATCCACTCTTGTTGCATTGGTTGTGGGCTGCTGTCAGCCGCAAACGCATTGCCGACAGTACCACTCGTGATTGCAAAACTCATTGCGATCGTTGCCAGCAAGCGTGAAATGATAGTCTTAGATGTCATGATTTTTCTTTCGTAGTGTGTTGGGTCAGAGGCTGCAATAATCTGATTTACCAGCGACGATGACCATAAAAACCAAAGCCTAAACCGACGCTCACACCAATTGGCGGTGGACCGTAGTAATAGGAGTTTGGAACATAGATGACGTTCGGTGTGGACTGAACAATGACGGTGTTAGGTGCAGCATTGATATTGCCTGCTTGCAGAGTCGGAATCGCTGGGAAAGCACCTTGATCGGTGACGCGTACTGGCACCCAGTCACCTGGGTCACTGCTGAGGCTCGTGTTGTATTGACGGCCCGCATACTCATAGTTCACGTTATAACCGATGACTTGGTTTTGCATGATTTGTTGCAAATGACAGCGTTGTACATTTTGCGTTACTGGAACTGCATTTTTGCTTTCTACATTGTCGCCGACGATACTGCCAGCGATGACGCCTGCCATCGTTGCCGCAGCTCTGCCGCCACCACCACCGACGGTATTGCCGAGCAAGCCGCCAGCAACGGCGCCGATGACGCTACCAGCACCAGAGTTTCCTGGTTGTACTTGAACTGTGCTGTTTTCACAAACCTGTTGTTGAGCAGGTATGTTCCCCACGATCTGCGTTTTTGAAACGACATGGGCAAATTCTTGGGCGCTGGCGATGTTGGCAGTACATGCCAATGTGATTAAACTTAACATAAATTTCATCATGATTTCCTTCCAAACAAACAAACCAAAACCTTGGTTGTTGAGTATCTTCGTGCAGCAGATACCTCGCTGTTGGTCTTATGATGAATTCTCTTTGTTTCGCTGGAATGTCATAACGAATGTGAATGTAACCTTGCGTATAAGCGTGAAAACAAACGCCCATTGTTGATTTTTAATACGTTAGGGTCGTCATCACATCAAAAGACACGATGACAAGATGAACGAGGTAAGTGGGGGGGCGGTGCTGAGTATTGTTGTGTTACGTTTAAAAAGAAAACGTTAGGTACTGAAAAAAATGTGACAGAATAAAAAAATGACAGCCATCGGTGATATGACTGTCATTGAGTGAAGCATCTTAACAATGGAGAATGAAGTCCAGAAATAAGATAGTCAGGCCAAACCAACACTTATTGCTAAGAATTGGTTTTTTTATTCAGGAATTATTCACCGATACCATGTGCCTGTTGATCAGCGTGGTAGCTGGAGCGGACCATCGCACCGACGGCGGCGTGTGCAAAGCCCATTTTGTAGGCTTCTTCTTCGTACATTTTGAAGACATCAGGATGAACATAGCGACGTACTGGTAAATGATGGCCACTTGGTGCCAGATACTGACCAATCGTGAGCATGTCCACGTTGTGGGCACGCATATCGCGCATGACTTGCAAGACTTCTTCGTCAGTTTCGCCTAGGCCAACCATGATGCCGGATTTGGTTGGGGTGTTCGGGTGCATTTCTTTGAAGCGTTTTAACAGGTTCAGTGAATATTCGTAGTCAGAACCAGGACGCGCTTCTTTGTACAAACGTGGTGCCGTTTCCAGATTGTGATTCATCACATCTGGCGGTGCCATATTTAGAATTTCTAAGGCACGATCCATGCGGCCGCGGAAATCGGGCGTCAGAATTTCAATGCGAGTCTTGGGAGACAGTTCACGGATTTTGCTAATGCATTCGGCAAAATGGGCTGCGCCGCCATCGCGTAAATCATCGCGGTCAACAGAGGTAATAACGACGTAGCTGAGTTTTAGATCGGCAATTGTTTTTGCCAGGTTGGCTGGCTCGTTCACATCGAGCGGATCTGGTCGACCGTGACCCACGTCGCAGAAAGGGCAGCGACGGGTACATTTATCACCCATGATCATGAAAGTTGCTGTGCCTTTACCAAAGCACTCACCGATATTCGGGCAAGATGCTTCTTCACAAACAGTCACCAGATTGTTGGCACGCAGAATATCTTTGATTTCATAAAAGCGTGTCGTCGGTGAACCTGCTTTGACGCGAATCCAGTCTGGCTTAGGCAAACGCTCCATTGGCACGATTTTGATAGGAATTCGCGCAGTTTTACTCGCGCCTTTTTGCTTTTCAGTCGGATCGTAGGCGGTCGTAGCCGCATTGCTGGTTTCAGCGGGAGAGACGGGAGTATTTTCGGTTGTCATGATACGGAGCGGTGTCGAAAAATTTCAAAAATTCAATCGGGTGCAGACAATGCGTCTTGCAAATGTTGTGCGAGGGCGTTTTGTACGTCGGCCAATGCAGCGTGGATACCAAGGGTCTTCATGTCGACTGTTGCCAGTCCTGCATAACCACAGGGGTTGATCCATGAAAACGGTGCCAAATCCATGTCCACATTCAGGGACACGCCATGGTAGGTGCAACCATTACCACGTACTTTGAGCCCTAATGCGGCAATTTTTGCGCCTTTAAATGCGCCGTCACTGACGTAAATACCGGGCGCACCTTCTTTACGTTCACCAGCCAGATTATACGCTGCCAGCGTATTGATCACGGCTTGTTCTATCTTGTGGACGAATTCTCGGGCAAATAAACGCGCTTTTGGATGGCTGCGACGCAGATCCATCATGAGATAAATGACAACCTGACCTGGGCCGTGATAGGTGACTTCACCGCCGCGATCAGTTTGTACTACTGGAACATCGTGCGCCGCTAACACATGCGACTGGTCAGCGCCCAGCCCAAGCGTAAATACCGGCGGGTGTTCGACGATCCAGAATTCATTAGGCGTATTGGCATCGCGCGCGTCCGTAAATGCGCGCATGGCATCGAAAGTCTGCTGATAGGGCTCAAGGCCACGGTGCAGGACGACTGGCTTAGTGGAAGAAGTACTGGTTTGCATAGACCGCTAGTTTAACATTCCTGACCAGCGACTGCCGTTTTTCCTGCGGGATATCTTGATACATCGACTGAAAAAATGACCACGACCAGCATGCGGTGCTGGCTGTGGTGGTGTAGCTTGCCGCAATACGACGAAGTAAATGACGGTCTCACGCCATTAAGCAAAGGCGTGTGTCAGCTTATGCGACAGTTTTTGAAAATAAGTGGCCAGCGCAAAGTCGTTTTGTTTGCTGATGACAGAAGCGCTAACTGTCTGCAACTCGATCAAACTCGTTTGTTGATCAGCCTCAACTACAACCATACGGTTTGCAGGAATGACGACGGTTTCTTCGTCAGTGAGCCAGAAATCGGCCTCATCTCCTGCAATGGTTAGCCAGACCCGACCGCAGACAATTCTGATTTTACGATCGACCGGAGAAACACCCGAGAGTGTGCTACCCGCGTTGATCGTGTACGATTGGTTTGCGAAATTATTTGTCATTTCCATGCTCCTTGTTGTGCAGCAACCAAATCACACAGTCGTGATTTCTAAGGGGAAAATTCAATGCTGCATTGCGATGTTCACATTGTAGGCGTTTGTAATTCAGAAACAAAACGAGAAATTTTGGCTTTGCTTGCTAATTAAATTAGCATTATTATGTGGATGGATAATGACGGATATATGAAAAATGGATATCAGAAAACTGCCTAATTTAGCAGCACTACGTGCCTTTGAAGCGGCGGCGCGTCATCAGAATTTTTCTAAAGCGGCAGAGGAGATTCATTTGACGCATGGTGCGGTGAGTCATCAAGTGCGTACACTTGAAGAAGAGCTTGATATTGAATTATTTACACGTCATGGCAAGCGTCTGATTCTCAATGCCGAAGGTGAGCGTTACGCCGCAGCAATTCGTTTATGTTTGCAAAATCTGGTGGAAGCCACTGAACAGTTGCAAAAACGAAATCAGCAAAAGCGACTCGGTATTACATCATTACCGTCGTTTGCTGCGCGGTGGTTATCGCCGCGCCTAGGGCGGTTTATTGAGCATTACGCAGACCTTGAAGTGAGTTTGCAATCAAGTAATCAGTTAGCCGATTTTTCGAGAGATTCGATTGATATTGGTATCCGCTTTGGTTTGGGGAACTATCCTGGTCTCGTTTCAGAATTTTTGATGGGAGATTATTACTATCCTGTCGTCAGTCCTCGCTATCACGGCGGTCAGTTGCCGCAGAGCCCGGCGGAGCTCGCCGCATCCAATTTACTACGTTGTGAGGAAGAGCCTTGGGAACCTTGGTTTCGGGCGGCAGGCTTAGATAATGAAGAACCGACGAATGGCTTGGTGTACCAAGACGCTTCCATCTTGGCGCGCGCTGCAGTTGATGGTCAGGGGATTGCATTGGGGCGCCATGCGATCGTGCAATCGGATATTGAAAGTGGTCAGCTAATCCGTTTGTTTGATATTGAAATACCCAGTCCAGTTTCTTATCACTTGGTTTATCAGGAGCAGGCGTTGCAAAAACCGCAGGTCAGAGCCTTCCGTGAATGGCTATTAAGCGAAGTGGCACTGGCAAGTCGCTGAGAAAAACTCTGACAAAAACGCTGAACTCGTGCCGTTTGCGACTCATCGCGGTGATGATGAAGATATTAGGCAATAATGACGCGGGTTTTGATTTTTTCAAATGTCGCCAGCATTTGCTCAGGGACAGACTGATCAGTAAATAGCATATCGATCTGGGACATATGCCCTAATTTGACGAGGGCAGGGCGGTCGAATTTTGAGTGATCTGCTGCCAAGAATATTGTTCGGGAGTGCTTGATGATGGCCTCTGATACTCGTACTTCCCGATAGTCAAATTCGCGTAGCGTGCCATCCATTTCAATGCCAGAAATGCCGATGATGCCAAAATCAACCTGAAATTGGTTGATGACATCCACTGCTGCCTCCCCTGTCAGTCCACCATCCCGAGGGCGCACAACACCACCCGTTACGATGACTTCAATATCCTGGTAATTACACATGATACTGGCGACATTCATGTTATTTGTGATCACACGTAAGTGGCGGTGATTCGATAGCGCACGGGCGATTTCTTCCGTCGTTGTACCAAGATTAATAAACAGCGTTGCGTGATCAGGAATATGTTGGGCAACCAAGGTCGCGATCCGGCGCTTTTCATCTGAAAGCAATGTCTGACGCGCTTTGTAAGCCATATTTTCTGCGCTGGACGTTAAACCAGCACCGCCATGAAAACGGCGTAATAAGTTCATGTCCGCCAATAAATTGATATCGCGTCGGATCGTTTGTTGAGTGACCCTGTATTGCGCTGCCAGCTGCTCCACTGAAGCAAAACCATCTCTCTGCACGCCTGCTAACAATTCTTGTTGGCGCAGATTGAGCGACTGTGACAAGGACTGGTCGTAAAGGAGTGAGGAGGGTGCTAAGGGATTTGGCATGGGCGAACTTCCTTGCGATACAAAAATGTTGGAATACGAAAATCGACTATACATGATGCATAGGCAATCATTCTAATCGAAGCGTGTAGTTGATGTATTTCTACAGCAGTCCTCATGGTTTTTAGTGGGTTCTACCGGCTCAAATGTTGATTTAAACACGCTCGTCTTTGCCTGTGTCTTTGGATTGAAAGGTTTTTCGCAACAGTGTGGTGGTTGATCCGTTATGTAGACGGCGTAAATGTTCGAAAACGAACTTGAAATTATTCGTTTGATGATTTATGATCGTTTTTAAACATAAAAGATGAGTTATTCATAAAAGTATTTGGACTAATAATTGGACTCATAATTACTTTTTAATCTTATCTTCCTCTCTACAACTATTTTCTTCACAAAATGGCGGTCTGGCATCATGACGAATGATCTGCAGTTCGATTTGCTGGTGGTGGGTGGCGGTATTAACGGTGCCGGTATCGCCCGTGATGCGGCCGGGCGCGGTTTGCGGGTCTTGTTGTGCGAAAAAGACGATCTTGCCGGACATACGTCGTCGGCCAGTACCAAATTGATTCACGGTGGTTTGCGTTATCTCGAATACTATGAATTTGGCTTGGTGCGTAAAGCCCTGAAGGAGCGTGAAGTGTTGTTACGGGCCGCGCCGCATATTATCTGGCCTTTGCGTTTTGTGATGCCGCATGTGCCACATCTGCGTCCCGCTTGGATGATACGCCTCGGACTTTTTTTATACGACCATCTCAGCAAGCGCGAACTGTTGCCAGGCTCGACTGGCGTCAATCTTAAAAACAGTCAGTTAGGTGCCCCATTGCAGAGCAGTATGCATAAAGGATTTGTGTATTCGGATGCGTGGGTGGATGATGCGCGGCTGGTCGTGTTAAATGCGATGGATGCGCAAGAACGGGGTGCGTGCATTCTGACCAGAACAAAGTTACAGTCGGCGCATCGTGAAGCTGGTGTGTGGCAGGCTACGTTGCTGAAAGATCAGCAAACGGAGATCAAGGTGACAGCGCGTGCTATCGTCAACGCTGCAGGTCCGTGGGCCAGTGAATTACTACACCAGCACTTACATCAGACAGCCAGAAACGAAGTGCGTCTCGTCAAAGGTAGCCATATTGTCGTCAAAAAAATGTTTGAGCACGACCATGCCTACATTTTCCAAAATCCTGATAAACGCATTATTTTTGCAATTCCCTATGAGCATGAATTCACGCTGATCGGCACCACTGATCTTGAGTACAAAGGTGATGCTGGCGCGGTCAACATTTCAACGGATGAAGTGAGTTATTTGTGTGAGTCAGCAAACCGCTATTTCAAACAAAGCATCAAGTCTGCCGACGTGGTCTGGACTTATTCAGGCGTACGTCCTCTGCTAGAGCAGGAGGATGCCGACAATCCTTCAGCGGTCACGCGTGACTACCATCTTGAACTCGATACAGATCAGGATCAGGCGCCGATCTTGTCAGTCTTTGGCGGTAAAATCACCACCTTCCGCTGCCTTGCTGAAGAGGCCGTCAATATGCTCACGGGGCCACTCGGGATCATGAAAGGTCCATGGACGGCACCAGCGTCGTTGCCTGGCGGTGATATACCGAACGCCGATTTTAATGGTTTCTTACGACACATCGAGGCACAATTTTCTTGGCTGCCATCATCCATCGTTTATCGCTATGCGCGCAATTACGGCACCCGTGCTTTAACCTTGCTTGCTGATTGTCATTCACTACAAGACCTTGGCGAGCAACTGATGCCAGGCCTCTATGAGGCAGAGGTCCGGTATTTGGTTGAGCATGAGTGGGCACGATCAACGGACGATATTCTCTGGCGCAGAACCAAGCTGGGATTACATGCGACGACAGCCGGTACAGACGCCTTGGAACAATTGGTAATGCGTTTGCTTGCCGCACTACCTCGTAGAATTGTTGCGTTCTAAATACGCAAACACACCTCATAACAACAAGAGCTGATCGAATCAGTGACTGGGGAACGTAGACCTCATCTCATCATCAAAAAAACCGTACCAGGCGGTGTGACTTACCTGGTAAAAAACTATATCAAAAACCAATCATGGAGAAGACACAAATGGATGGGAAATATATTCTGGCGTTAGATCAGGGGACAACCAGTTCGCGGGCCGTTCTGTTTGATCACAGCGGAAATGTCGTATCTGTTGCACAAAAAGAATTTCAGCAAATATATCCTCAGCCAGGCTGGGTTGAACACGACCCACAAGAAATCTGGTCAACACAGGCGGGTGTCGCTGCAGAGGCTGTCGCGCATGCTGGTCTTGCTGGCGGCTCCATCGCGGCGATAGGAATTACGAATCAACGTGAAACGACCATTGTTTGGGACCGCCAAACAGGCCGACCTCTGTATAACGCCATCGTCTGGCAAGACCGCCGCACGGCAGCGTTTTGCGATCAGTTGAAAGCCCGAGGCTTGGACGACAAAGTCCGCGCAAAAACGGGTTTACCGATTGATGCTTATTTTTCTGCGACGAAGATCCGCTGGATTTTAGATCACGTTGAAGGTGCGCGTGAACTAGCAGCACAAGGAAATCTCGCTTTTGGTACCGTCGATACCTGGCTGGTCTGGAATTTTTCTCAGCAAGAACTGCATGTGACCGATGTCACGAATGCGTCGCGTACTATGTTGTTCAACATTCATACGCTGGAATGGGATCAAGAACTGCTCGATCTTCTGGAGATTCCACGCAGCATGTTGCCTGAAGTCCGTTCGTGCTCCGAAATTTACGGCAAAACCAAGACTTCTTTATTCGCCTCAGAAATTCCTATTGCCGGTATTGCTGGCGATCAGCATGCGGCTTTGTTTGGACAAATGTGCGTCAAACCTGGCATGGTCAAAAACACCTATGGTACAGGTTGCTTCTTAGTGATGAACACGGGTATAAAACCCATCGAATCCAAAAACAACCTCGTCACGACGATTGCTTGGAAAATCGGTGATCAGGTTCACTATGCGCTCGAAGGCAGTATTTTTATCGGTGGTGCTGTCGTGCAATGGTTGCGTGATGGACTTGGCGTTATTCGCAGCGCATCGGAGATCGAAGCCTTAGCGCAAAGTGTGCCGCATAGCGATGGCGTATATCTGGTTCCGGCGTTTGCTGGACTTGGTGCTCCGCACTGGAATGCCCGTGCACGTGGCACGATGTTTGGCGTCACACGTGGTACAACGTCCGCCCACATCGCTCGCGCTGCACTTGACAGTATTGCTTATCAGTCAGTGGATGTATTAAAGGCGATGGAAGCGGATCTGGCAGGTCATATTGCCGAGCTTCGCGTTGATGGGGGAGCTGTGGCCAATAACCTACTGATGCAATTTCAGTCAGATATATTGGGTGTTGATGTGGTGCGGCCACAAGTCACTGAAACGACAGCACTCGGTGCTGCTTATCTGGCAGGTCTCGCCGTGGGTTACTGGAAAGACTTAGAAGAGATTCAGAGCCAATGGAAATTAAATCATCGCTTTACACCTGCCATGCCAGAACAAGAGGTTCGTACTTGCATGAATGACTGGCAGCGAGCAATCAGAGCCAGTAAGGCGTGGGCAGATGACGTCTGAAACGTAGGCAGACGATTCGAAAACATCTGTCTCTACAGAGAATCGAGATGGAAAGACAATAGGATAGCTCGATGAGCTGGCTGTCGGTGGGCTATTGTCTTTACTACTTGAATACGTTGTAGAACTGGATAAAACGCGAGATTTTTTACTGAACAATAACAGGGCGTCGTGAGAAATAATGTCGGCATATGTATGCCAGTCATTCACGCTATCGTCCGGAAAAAAGGCGCATTCATGAATCCATTATTTGCAGAATTTATCGGTACCGCGATATTGGTGTTACTCGGCAACGGTGTTGTTGCCAATGTGATTTTACAAAAAACGAAAGGTTTTAATAGTGGTCTTGTTGTCATTGCCTTAGGGTGGGCAATGGCGGTTTTTGTGGCGGTTTTTTGTACGGCAACAGCGAGCGGAGGGCATCTCAATCCGGTTGTGACGATTGCCTTAGCAGTAGCAAATAAATTCGCATGGTCGCAAGTGCCTGGTTATATTTTGGCGCAAATGGCAGGTGGGATGGCTGGTGCATTTCTTGTTTGGATTATGTATTACAGGCATTTTGCTGAAACGACGTGTCAGGATGCAAAGCTTGCTGTTTTTTGCACTGGACCGGCAATCCGCAGTACCTGTGGCAATCTCGCCTCAGAGGCTATTGCCACCTTTGTTCTGGTATTTGCGGTCTTAAATATGGCGGCACCAAAAATTGGGCTTGGCGCGATGAACGCATTACCTGTTGGCTTGCTCGTGTTGGGAATTGGGGTATCTCTTGGCGGCACAACGGGCTATGCAATGAGTCCGGCCCGTGATCTAGGCCCACGTATCATGCATGCGATGCTGCCAATACCTGGAAAGCGCGATAGCGATTGGAAATACGCTTGGGTGCCTGTCGTCGGACCGCTACTCGGCGCTTTGTTTGCCGCTTTGCTATTCACGCTGACAGCGTAAGATCCTGATACTGACTTGATATCATAGACAATGCAAAAACGCATCACTGAAAACCTGCTGTCGATAACGTCAATAAGGGATGTGACAGCAGGTTCTTTTTTTAGATCTTTGTTTAAAGAACCACTTTTACCATCGGGTGCGCCGATAATTCACGGTACAAATTATCGAGTTGCTCGCGGCTGGTCGCCCAGACGGTGACTGTTAATGCCAGATAGGTGCCTTTACTTGACGGGCGCATATCCATTTTTCCAGCATGGAAACTTGGATCGTAAATTGTTACCACTTCGACCATGGTTTGTGCGAATGCATCATGCATTGCACCCATGATTTTGATTGGGAATTCACTTGGATAAACAATCAGACTTTCTTCTGGGGCAATTGGTTTCATTTCCATCATCGTTCCTTTTCTTTACTTGTTGCTCAGAGAAGCATGTCTACTTGCTACCAAGACATGCTTAACTCATTCACTGTCATACACGCTTAATTCTTAAATCGTGCTTGCCATTGTGTCTGCGTTGGTTTGCTTCAATCCGCAACACCAGATCAAGAAATGAAAACTGATGGCAGGACGTTTTATTCTGCTTTGGCGTGTTGATAAGCCCTAAACAATTGCTGGTAGATGGGGCCTGGTACGCCTTTTCCAATAGTCTGATCGTCAATACGCACAACCGCAAGGACTTCTTTGGTCGCAGAAGATAACATGACTTCATCGGCAGAGAATACTTCTGCCCGTGTGATGCGGCGTGCTTCTAGCGGGATTTTCTCAGCGGCACATAATTCTTGAATCAGTCCGTAACGTATGCCTTCTAAAATGAGGTTGTCTTTAGGCGGTCCCATCATCACGCCATTTTTAACTATCCATACATTCGAAGCCGACGCTTCTGTCAGATAACCATCTCGGAACTGAATGCTTTCAGTCACACCATGTTCTGCTGCATTTTGTGCAGCCAGGACGTTACCAAGTAAAGATATCGATTTGATTTCACAGCGCAACCAACGTTTATCTTCCATCGAAACACAAGCCACGCCTTGTTCACGCGCGCTTGCTGACGGCAGAACGATTGGGTTAGTCATAATGAAAACGGTCGGCGTCGCTTCTTGTGGAAAAGCATGGGCCCGTTTGGCAACACCACGTGTGACCTGAATATATACCATCTGGTCATCGGCTTCATGGGCGGCCATAACTTGCGCTATCAATGTCAACCACTCTTCTTTGCTATGCGGATTTGTAATACCGATCGAAGCTAGACTGCGGAAAAGTCGCGCCAGATGTTGTTCTGAGCGGAACATTTTTCTTGCATAAACAGGAATAACTTCATAAATACCATCGCCAAAGATAAAACCCCGGTCCAACACGGGGATCTTTGCTTCAGAGAGAGGAGTGAGGGAGCCGTTAAGATAGACCAGAGGATCAGACATGATGATGTTTCCGTCAGTGAAATGAGAAATTCATTTTTGCATGATTTGGTACCAAAGGTTATGCAAATTAGTCATATTTAGGTGGGCTATTTTTCATGCCACATCTGTTAATGAGGTTACCTATTCCCCCGAGGGGTGACGTAAATATAAAAAATGAGCTCCAGAATCAATTCGGGAGCTCATTTTTTTGTTGAGGCTGTCGATACGGAAACGAGTTTCGCCGTCCTGCTATCCCCCCGATTTACCAGGCATTTGCAAGGTTTGTCCACGGATGGCATCTTGCATTTGCTCAGGGTTGATGGTCTGTACACGTTTTCCACGCTGCGGCAGGTTGCTTCCGGTGACATAGTCTCCTTCACCAACTTTGTTGGTACCCTTAGAGTCTGCCACCGTGTCGTTGAGTGTTCCGCATGCGCTGAGAATAGCAACGCAAGTCAATGCTAATAGAGTCGTTGTTTTCATAGAGTTCGCTTTATTTTTTAGAAAAAGATCAGGCTTTAGGCACATCCTTTTGTATCCAAATGTATTTTTTAATATATTTAGAACAACTGAAAACTTAACATAACTATATTATTAATGCAAACCTAATAACACTCGGAACTCGCTCCATAGCGCAGTAGAACATCAGACGGAAATGAATTTCCAACGTCTTATGATTACTTTAACATCAGACGAATAGAATCCCAAGCCCGACCAAAAATACTTGCCTGATCGACCTGCTCCAGCGCCGTTACCGGAAATTCAGCGACAGCTTTACCATCGAGCATCATTTTGACTGTGCCAACTTTGCTGTTCAAGCTAATTGGTGCGATGAGGGGATCTTTACGTTCCAGTGCTGGTTTGAGTCTGGCGGCAGAACCTTTTGCTAAGGTCACATACAAATCGTGATCAAAACCAATTTTGACTTGCGCCTGAGAGCCTTTCCAGACTGGTGGTGTATCCAGAGTCTGACCCTTAGCGTAGAGTTTAACAGTATCAAAATTGAGGTAGCCCCAGTTCAGCAGTTTCAGGCTTTCTTGTGCACGGATCTGGTCACTATCTGCACCAGTGATCACGGAGATCAGACGACGTTGGCCGCTGCCGTTAGGACGGTTAGCAGATGAAATTAAGCAATATTTTGCAGATTCAGTGTGACCAGTTTTCATGCCATCGACCGTCGGATCTAACCACAGCAGACGGTTGCGGTTAGGTTGAGTGATCTTGTTGTAGGTATAGCTCTTTGTACTGTAGTACGTTTTGTAAAATGCAGGGAAGTCGCTGATCAGACGAGCTGCCAGTGTCGACAAATCACGCGCCGTGGAGTAATTCTCTGGGCTTGGCAAGCCATGTGGATTGGCATAGTGTGTTGCCTTCATGCCGATGCGTTCAGCCTGACGGTTCATCTGTACGACAAAGGCTTCTTCGCTCCCCGCGACTGCTTCTGCGAGTGCCACGGCCGCATCATTGCCAGAGTCAACGATTAAGCCGTACAACAGTTCATTAATGGTCACTGGTTTGTTTGGCTCAATAAACATTTTTGAGCTGCTGGAATCCACTTTCCAAGCATGTGGAGAAACATTCACACTTTGGTTTAAATCGAGTTTCTTTTCAGTCAGAGCAGTAAATACCAGGTACGCCGTCATGATTTTTGTCAGCGATGCCGGTTCGATCCGCATATCCGGTTCTTGTGCTGCAATGATTTGGCTGCTAGTGACATCGAGTAACAGCCATGAACGAGCTGCGATGGTGGGTGTAGGGAGAGATTGTGCCATCGCGGCTGACATTGTCAGCAATGAGGCGGCAACGGTAGCGAGAAATTTTTTCATTGATGAAACTTATAAAAATAAAAACGGAAAACGGTGGCTTCAGGAAATGACAAGCGATGTAGCTATTCACTACCCCTTAAGCTTTATCCCACAGACTGCTCACTAGTTGTTTGATGTGATGCAGGCGGCGGTGGAAAAAATGGTCGGCACCGGGGATAACGGTGACCGGAATATCTTGTGGTCGTAGCCAGTCGAGTACCGCGGATAACGGAATGGTGTCATCGAGTTCGCCATGAATCAGAATGGTGTTGTCAGGGATCTCAGGCATTGCCCATTTACCTGCTGCTGCACCGACCAGCACGAGACGTTCGGCAGGGTGGTTGTTGGCGATGAGGCGTTGCTGTAGACAAGCCTGTACAAACGTGCCAAAAGAAAAGCCAGCCAATGCAACGGGCAGACCAGGAAAGCGCTTACGCATCTGTTCCAGCAGCAAAGCCATGTCATCGGTCTCACCAATGCCTGAATCATGGATACCTGCAGACTGACCGACACCACGGAAATTCATCCGCACTGTTGCATAACCCAACCCCGTAAAAGTACGTGCCAGTGTTTGCGTTACTTTATTATCCATCGTGCCACCGTACAAAGGGTGTGGATGGGCAACTAAAGCCAGACCGATGGGGGCTGTCAGTGCTTCTGGATCCGGCAGATCCAGTGCGCATTGCAGTGGGCCTACTGCACCCTCTATGAGAAAATGTTCAGTTTGTGCATTCATGAATTTGGTAATTTTAAACGTTCAACGGTACCGCCACCAATCAGGTCAACATCGATAATTTCATCGATATCGGATTGATCTACAAAGGTGTACCAAGTACCTTGTGGATAGACGACCAGTACTGGCCCCTCTTCACAACGATCAAGGCAGCCCGCTTTGTTGATACGAATTTTTCCGTGACCATTCATATCGAGTTGCTTGATGCGACGTTTGGCATGTTCCTGTGCAGCTTGTGCGCCGCGATCTGAACAGCAAGGACGACCGTCCTCACGTTGATTCATGCAAAAAAACACATGTTTTTGAAAATAGAGAGGTTCAGACATGATGATGTTTTCAATAGTTGTCGCGGTGGTGTATGCCGACAAAGGCCCGCATACCAGGTTAGCCGCTATGATACTGCAAACTAGCCCGCTACCGGGCGCGGTTTGCGTAACAAAGCCCATAGCGCAAGAAATGGCCAGAATAAGGATAAGAACTGTGCCGCGCCATTAAAGTTCAAAAATTTCCCCTGAACCCACGCTTGCATGGTGACTTCAAAATAAGGATTGTCTGGAAGGAGGTTGACCACCACGAGGGAAATCAGGAGCAACATCATTGCCAGACGTTTCTGAACATGCACGGGGGCGAACGAAAAGCCATATAACATAATCATGCTGATTACTAAGCCGCCGCGTGCACCTGGCGTGAACCAGGCAAATGCATATTCAGGATTAAACAAGAGAGCGCTCGCCAGCGATTTACAAACAACGGCCATTATCAACAGTAAGAGGGACAAAATCAGTTTCGGTGCATGGCGATTTAATAAACTGAGACAAATCAGGATGGCGCCAGTGCAACCACAAGCAGTGATCAGCGCTTCTGCCAGCAGATATACATCGGCGTCAGGTTCAATACCTTGTAAGAGAAAGGTACTAAGATTGATATCCATATCAAAGAACTGACTTAAATGTTGAGATATTATTGGGAAAATTTCACCCATACCAAAGAGATAGGCCTGCGGGTAGAGCTGTGCCATGGGCCACAATCCCAAAATGACTATTTCACGACTTGATTCCTGAAAGGTCCACTGCTTACGTAATAATTGCAAGCGTCCTTTTTCTATAATCAGGGGCGTCAACATGGCACCCAATACCGCGCCAATCGTCGCACCACCAGCATTGGTCAAAAAGTCCAGCAACGAAGTCACACGGCTAGGTATAAAGTATTGCACCAGCTCCGCAGTAGCAGACACGGTTGATGCGAAAACGATGGCGACTAACACCGCTCGCCAGCGATTGACTCGCGGATACAAAGAAAAAACGATCAGCGTGCCAAAAGGGATGTAGCCAACAATGTTGGTGCCGACATCGAACGTCGTCCAATACCGCGGCCACGCTCGGATCACGTCAGGCAACGCAGATAGATTATTTGCGCGCCAACCGGCAAATGGATACCAACTCGCATACAAAATCAGAAATAAATATGCCACCAGACTCACCCGAGCAAAGGGTGAACTGTGCATGAACTTTCCCGTCTCTGTGTTATCCGGTAACGTCATGATGTGTTACTGCTCACTTGATAGTGAGCTGAAATAGCCATTGTTCCAGGTCGTTAATGAGAAGGTCGCTTGCCTCTTTCATCGCGTAAGCGCCACCCGCTGCGTCAGCTGTTTTGCCTGGGATAGCTGTTGCAAAACGACGTTGGCTGATAATCATATTCCCTTTGCTTAGCGTCGCCCTTACATTAATTTGTGCATGGTTGTCGGAAATGGAGGTAAAGATCTGAGAAAATTCATCGATCTCCAGATGCAGGACTGGTATGCCGCTAATGCTATCGTTGGAGCTGATCAATCGCACACCGCCGGATAGACTTTTTATTTTCAGTCGTTGCGCAAATAATTGCGCTGGCGGCATACTCCAGCGTGCTTGTGCGTAGGTCTTTAACTGCTGGACATTCTCATATTGCAAGCGATACCACATCGCATTACTGTCCAGTGGCGGCACGACCTGGATATCTGCCAGTATGATTTGTACCCTCTGCGCTGGTGATTTTTTATCTGGTGGATTGCTTTGCACATCAGACAGCCCAGAGAGCCCAAAATCATACTGCTGGCGCTGTAAAGCAGTATTGCCAGCACAAGCGCTGATTATACAAACCACGCTGATCAGACCAAAGCGCTTGAACAATCTAGAACTAGTTACGGTTAAGGTCATCGTGATACGAGTCACTGCCTCTGCTAAGCGGGACATAGGTTTTCCTTTATTGTGGAGCGGATACTGGCGCAACAAAACCAGCTTCGCCCGGCCCTGGTGCCGGTGCCAGATTGCCAAATAGAATACTTTGCGGACGCTCATTCAGATTTTCTGTCGTACGATTGATCAGACGCAATGAGCTACGTGCTTCACCAGTCAGTGTCTGAATACGGGGCAGCGTTTCTGTTGTGACGCTATTGCTGATTTGATCCAGCGCATTGTTGAAACGCGCTATCGGTCCATCACTCGATTGCAACTGGCGGCTTAACTGGTTCAGATTCTGTGTAAATTGACCAGCATCAACAGATAAGTTATTGACTGACTTGAGGGTACTCTGGGTTTGATCCATCAAGGCAGGTAGTTTGCTGAGACTCGGCGCGATTTGTTCTGGAACCGCGCCCCATTGATCAGCCGCTTTACTAAAGTGATCAATAGTAGCGAGTAGCGATGTCGGGTTTTGCGGGTCGAGTAAATGATTTATCCGTTGCGTCAATTCCTGTGTCTGATTCAGAATGGCGACACTTTTTTGTTCTAAGCTTTGCAAGAGACTTGGACGTAGTGGGATTTGTGGTAACGCATCGTCATTTACATTCTTGGCGAGCAATATCGAGCCTGTCTGGTTATCATCATCGAGTTGGATAAAGGCGATTCCAGTGACGCCCTGATAGGCCAGAGTGGCAAATGTAGCTGTGGTAATAGGTGTCGTCGGAATGATATCGATACGTAACATAATCTGTCCCGGTACCTTGGGATTAAAGTTAATGTCGGTCACGTTACCAACTTTAATACCCTTATAACGTACCGCGGCTTGCAGATTTAATCCTGATACGGAAGACGACGTGACGATTTCATAGGGGATACGTTGAATTTTATCGCGCCCGAGCCAGATTGCAAAAATGCTAGTGAGTAGCACTAGAGCGATGGTAAAAAAACCAGCAATAAGTGCGTGAGATCGGTTTTCCATGGATTTCCTAATGCCCCGGAGGGGCCATGACTTCCATCGCGCGCACACCGCGTCCGCCGAGGAAAAAACTATTAATAAACGGATGATGGAAGGCGACAACTTCTTGCGGCGTACCAATAACGATCACGCGTTTTTCTGCTAATACGGCAATCCTGCTTGAGAGGGCGAACAAACTATCAAGATCATGCGTCACCATGACGACTGTCAGCCCAAGCTGACGGTGCAGGGATAAAATTAATTGCACAAAGCTGTCCGATCGGTCGGGATCAAGTCCAGCGGTTGGTTCATCCAAGAATAATAACTGTGGATCGAGTGCCAACGCACGCGCCAAGGCAATCCGTTTGATCATGCCACCAGAGAGGTCGGAGGGCATTTTTCGTGCGTGTTCGAAGGCGATATCGACCATCTGCAATTTGAGATAGACGATATCGGTAATTAACTCTTCTGAGAATTTGCCAAACTCGCGCAAGGGCTGAGCAACATTCTCAAAGACGCTGAGTGCGGAATATAAAGCGCCGTGCTGAAACAGCATGCCCGAACGCTTCCGCAGATAATTCAGATGGCCAGCTTTCGGCGCATGAATGTTTTCATTAAAGACGTTGATTTCGCCACGCTTAGGGATTTCTAAGCCAAGCATTTGTCGCATCAAGACGGTCTTTCCGGTGCCAGACCCGCCGACGATCGACAGAATCTCGCCACGCCTTACTTGCAGTTCGAGGTTGTCATGCACGACAGCACGTCCAAACTGGGTACGCAAGCCATGGATATCGATAATATTGTCCGGTTTCATAGCTTAATATCCTGCTTTGCTAAAAATAATCGCAAAAAGGGCATCTGCAATAATCACAACAGTGATGGCAATGACGACTGAGCTGGTGGTGCCACGTCCCAGACTTTCTGTATTGGGCTCAATGCGAAGTCCAAAGTGACAAGCGATCAGCGCGATCAGTAGGCCGAAAGTGGCACCTTTTCCCAGACCGATCCAATAATTGAGAAGCGGTACTGCTTCCGGTAATTTATAGATAAAAAATGCAGGTGTCATACCGAGTAAGGCCTCAGCCGATATCATTCCGCCGATTAATGCCATGATATCGGTCCAGATAACCAGTAACGGCATCGCGATGATCAGTGCTAATACTTTGGGCATAATCAGGCGGAAGCCATGGGGAATCCCCATTACACTCATGGCGTCGAGCTCTTCTGTGACACGCATCACCCCGAGTTGCGCCGTGATCGCTGATCCTGAACGTCCGGCCACCAGAATGGCTGCGAGCATCGGCCCCAGTTCGCGGATAATGCTCATTCCCAGTAAATTGACGATATATAAATCGCCACCAAATGCACGTAATTGTTGTGCTGATAAATAAGATAAAACAATACCGATCAAGATCCCAACCAGTGCCGTAATTCCAAGTGCTTGGGCACCCATGCGGTAGATGTTGGCAGACAGTTCTTTCCATGGCCCCTTTAATGGATGGCGTGCAAATAGCCAGAGGTCGAGCAGTAACTGTCCTAGTAGCGCAATAAAACTGAATAAATGGCTGAAAAATCCCAGAACCCGGTTGCCGAGCAACATCGTGCGTGTCAAGCGCGATTTTGGTGTCGTCGGTAGGGGCATTGCGCTCACGATTGCCAGTCGGTCAAAAATCCCCTCGTGACTGGGTTGCATAATGAGCGAGAAGGGACGTTGCTTGCCCCAGGCGCGCCACAAGGTCTGGGCACCGACGTGATCCAAGTTAGTTAACTGACGTAAATCCCACTGAGCATTTTTCCTCTTCGCCAGGCTTGTGAGCTCTTCGTTGAGTTCTTGTAGTCGGTGGTCATGTGCCAGGGCATTGACCACCCATGCGCCAGCCAGCGTAATCAATGGCTCATCGGAAGTGCTGGCGGTAATTGTAGGCGGAAGATCAGTGGGCATGCAGTAAGTGTAAGCGAGATAACGTTGTTGCCGCAATGGAGCGATTTTTTGTGGCATCGCCGAGAAGAAAGGCCTGCGTCTTATTTGCAGCCCTAAAGTTGCTTGAATGCAACTAAATCGGATGTTCTCTCATATCATTGACGCCCGTAAGCTCATCGAAGCTTTTTTTTCTTCTTTTTGGGAATCGGTTTTTTTGCAATCATTTCATGGCAAGCGCCGCTGATATCGGCGTTATCATAATCAGTCCAGCCGTTGCTATCAACATAGCGGGTATGCTTTTTTAAGTGGCTATTTAAAATGCTCCAGTCCAGTTTCTCATCTGGGGTGTGAATATTGCCCATATCTAGTAGCGTATGGAATACATTTTCGGTCGACAGTTTAAATTGCTGATGCTTTCGTAATTGTTCAATCTTGTCTGAAAACTGCGCCTGATAGGCGTCTGAGAACCAGATAAACGAGGGGATATGGAATTCAAACTGCGTGTTATGTCCATGAAACGCCAACTGACAACTCCCGTCGTAAAGTGTTTGTCCATGATCGGACACATACATCATGGAAGTCAGTTGATCGCTTGCCTTGAGGCGTTGTATTACTTCAGCCAGAATATGATCGGTGTATAAGACCGAATTATCATAGCTATTATTTAATGCGTCTTTATTTTTCAGATCTGTGTATTCCGGATCAACAATACCAAACAGAGATGGCTGCCAGTGATCAAAATCTTTGGGATAACGGTGGCTGTAGTTCCAATGATTGCCCAACGTGTGCAATACAATCAGCTTTTTAGGTCGAGGATCAAGTATCGCACGCGATAACGGCGCCAATAGGACATCATCAAAATTCGAACTGTTGGTAAAGCCACCTAGGTTCAGAAATTCAGTCACATCCGCTTCATTGGCGAAGGCAGAGACTGGCGTATCGAATTTACCAAAACTCATCTGATTGGAGATCCAGAACGTCTTGAAGCCCGCTTCTTTGAAGGCGGCAAGAAAAGACTTTTCTGAAAACCCCGCCTTTAAGCCCATTGTTGCTGGCTTACGTGAAATGATGATGGGGACAGATAATCGGGTTGCAGTCACTGGTGTGACCATGTCTTTCAGACTGACCAAATTACTCTCAGCGGTAAGTCGTGGATTGGTGTCGCGTGGGTAGCCATTGAGGCCCCAGCGATCAAAGCGGGACGACTCTCCGATCACAAGTAATACCGTCTGCGGGGCGTTAAGATCGCCTTCAAGAGTGGCATGAAAACGGAAATTCCGGTTTTTTTCAGCTAATTGCTTCAGATAGTTGCGTTCCGTCCAGAAGTCGATTGCATAGGAGACCAGACCAAATGGCCAGGTTTGTGTCATGACGTCTTCGCTATACGGGATGTTCGCCCACGGAGGCAACTTGCCAAGAGTCTTTGCCGCGCTAAGACGCCATTGTTCCAGCAGTGGGTTGCTAAACGGCTTACCCTTGGTTTCTGTGTTGACAACGGTACTCTCTGCATCGTCTTCTTCACTGCTATCTGGACTGCTGCGTGCAACGATTGGGGTAGCGGCTATACCAACGATAGTGCCATATTGCCAAACGGTGGCGACAGCGAGTGCAAGTGCGATGACAATCCAGCGCGAAACATGTCGCCACTCCAGTTCGGGCGTGGCTTTAGCCGCCTTTAACAGTGCCCACCACCAAGATGTCAGAATGAGCAACAGAAGCACTAACAGCCAGATTTTTTGCCCCAAAAATTCCATTGCTTCAGAGGGACTGGTTTCTACGATGATGCCAAGATGGTGAGTGGAAATGCCTTGGCCAAAATAGAGTCGCAAATAAATTTCAACGGGTGCTGCCAGCATCGCTGGTAAAAGCAAATAATGGAACCAACGGGGGCGCTGCATGACTGCCCAGAAGACCATCCATGCGATGATTTCTGTGACCAGCAACTGCGATGGATGGCTAATCGTCTTACCGAGGAAAAGAGAAAAAAAGGCAACCGCTGACAGCAATAAATAGCTGATTAATAAGAAACAAGTCCGAGGCCGTAGTAAAAAACGCATTGTCAGGTCGTTCGCCGTTGTAGGGTAAATCAATCAAAAAGGGGAGAAGGGCGCGCAAGAGTCGCTGCTTATAGTGACGCTGTGCATGCTAATTAACGCGCCGGACGAGAGTATTTAACGAAAGCATTGAACGAAAGCGCGACAATATAAATGATTTGTGACCAAAACGGTGTGACTTTTGGTATCAGTGGAAGAGGGAAGCTGCCAATAGCTCATAATGGTGGTAAAAAGATATCTTTGGCTCGCGTCGCACTTCTTATTTGCCATTGATCTTTACACGATGTTGTAGAAAAACTTGATTTTTCGAAAATTTTTCCTACTCTGAGAGGCCGTATATCTGCCCTTCCGTCAAGTCCTCTTTACATAAAAAGCGTTGACATGCTTGTTCAATGGGGCATAAAATTGCGAGTTCTCGATTTTGGGTTTCTACTTTTTAAATTCAGCCTTGCATAAAAAATGCAATTTTGATGCTTAAAAAGCAGGCAAGTCCAAGTAAAAAATCGAGCTCGTCTGAATATTCGGACGTAAAAAATGATTCTTAGTTCCCGGGCAACCGTTTCCGGGTTTGTGTTTAACGTTGTATTTTGTTGGATTAAAAACGATGCCAACCATCAATCAACTGATTCGCCAACCACGTGTTTCAGCACGTGTAAAGAGCAAATCGCCGGCGCTGGAAAACAGCCCGCAGAAACGTGGCGTTTGCACCCGCGTTTATACTACAACTCCAAAAAAGCCTAACTCGGCTTTGCGTAAAGTTGCTAAAGTTCGCCTCACCAACGGTTTCGAAGTTATTTCGTACATCGGCGGTGAAGGTCATAACCTGCAAGAACATAGCGTAGTGTTGCTCCGCGGTGGTCGTGTTAAGGATTTGCCAGGTGTTCGTTACCATATGGTTCGTGGCGCATTGGATACCCAAGGTGTTAAAGACCGTAAGCAAGCTCGTTCCAAATATGGTTCTAAGCGCGCTAAGGCAGTTAAGAAGTAATTATCTCGTAATTTAATCTCCGTAAAATTTACGGATCAGTGTCGGTTCGGAATGAGCCGAGTAAGTGACCGGTTATGATGGCCTGTCGCGAGTGCCAGTAAAGTGTTATTCGGTACTCAACTGAAGATTGAAAGGAATTGAAATGCCACGTCGTCGTGAGGTCCCGAAACGGGACGTATTGCCGGATCCAAAATTCGGTAATGTAGAAGTAGCAAAATTTGTTAACGTATTGATGTTGTCCGGCAAGAAGTCTGTTGCTGAAGGCATCATCTACGGTGCATTCGACCACATCCAACAAAAATCTGGTAAAGATCCATTGGAAGTGTTCGCTCTGGCAATCAATAATGCAAAGCCACTGGTTGAGGTTAAGTCCCGCCGTGTTGGTGGTGCAAACTACCAGGTGCCTGTAGAAGTTCGTCCAGTTCGCCGCTTAGCTTTGTCTATGCGTTGGTTGCGTGAAGCCGCTAACAAGCGTAGCGAAAAATCCATGCCACAACGTTTGGGTGGAGAATTGCTGGAAGCCGCTGAAGGTCGTGGCGGTGCAATGAAGAAACGTGATGAAGTCCATCGTATGGCTGAAGCCAACAAGGCCTTCTCTCACTTCCGCTTCTAAGAGTAAGAGTAGGGAGCCTTTGTATGATATTTATGCAACGGCTCTGGCAAGTATTTTGAATCAGGCCGGGCGCGATTTTTACAAGAAAATTGCGCTCGGTTTTGTCCATTAAAAGATTTAGGATTATCTATGGCCCGTAAGACCCCCATTGAGCTCTACCGCAATATCGGTATTTCCGCTCACATTGATGCAGGTAAAACGACGACAACTGAACGCGTTCTGTTCTACACCGGTGTAAACCACAAAATCGGTGAAGTGCATGATGGCGCTGCTACCATGGATTGGATGGAGCAAGAGCAGGAACGTGGTATTACTATTACTTCAGCAGCGACTACTTGCTTCTGGAGCGGTATGGCGAACAACTTCGCACCTCACCACATCAACATCATTGATACACCAGGCCACGTTGACTTCACGATTGAAGTTGAGCGTTCTATGCGTGTTCTCGATGGTGCTTGCATGGTTTACTGTGCAGTGGGCGGTGTTCAGCCTCAATCAGAAACAGTATGGCGTCAAGCAAATAAGTACAAAGTTCCACGTTTGGCATTCGTCAACAAAATGGATCGTACCGGCGCGAACTTCTTCAAAGTGTACGATCAAATGCGTGCACGTTTGAAAGCGAACCCAGTGCCTCTGCAAGTGCCTATCGGCGCTGAAGATTTGTTCGAAGGCGTTATCGATCTGGTTAAGATGAAAGCGATCTTCTGGGATACAGCATCTCAAGGTATGAAATTCGAATACCGTGATATCCCTGAAAATCTGTTAGCTGAAGCGCAAAAATGGCGTGAAAACATGGTTGAAGCAGCTGCTGAAGCCAGTGAAGAATTGATGAACAAATACCTTGAAGAAGGTGATTTGTCTGAAGCTGACATCAAGCAAGCATTGCGTGCACGTACTATCGCTTCCGAAATCGTTCCTATGATGTGCGGTACTGCATTTAAGAACAAAGGTGTTCAGGCGATGTTGGATGCAGTTATTGAATACCTGCCATCTCCATTGGATATTCCACCAGTTCCTGGCGTGAATGATGATGACGAGCCAGTTGTTCGTAAAGCTGAAGATACAGAGAAATTCTCTGCGTTGGCGTTTAAAATTGCAACTGATCCGTTCGTTGGACAATTGTGCTTTATCCGTTGCTACTCCGGCACATTGAATTCAGGCGATAGCGTTTATAACTCTGTTAAAGAGAAAAAAGAACGTATCGGTCGTCTGGTGCAGATGCATGCGAACCAACGTGAAGAAATCAAAGAAATGATGGCGGGTGATATCGCTGCTGTGGTTGGTCTGAAAGACACAACAACTGGTGACACGCTGTGTGATGAAAAAGCAATCGTTGTTCTGGAACGCATGATATTCCCAGAGCCAGTTATTTCTCAAGCTGTTGAGCCAAAAACAAAGGCTGACCAAGAGAAAATGGGCTTGGCATTGAACCGTTTGGCTGCTGAAGATCCATCTTTCCGCGTACGTACAGACGAAGAATCTGGTCAGACAATTATCGCCGGTATGGGCGAGTTGCATCTGGACATTATCGTTGATCGTATGAAACGTGAATTCAATGTGGAAGCAACTGTTGGTAAGCCACAAGTTGCGTACCGCGAAACAATTCGCAAAACTTGCGAAGAGATCGAAGGTAAATTCGTTAAGCAATCTGGTGGTCGTGGTCAATACGGTCACGTTGTATTGAAGATCGAACCGCAAGAACCAGGTAAAGGTTTTGAATTCGTTGACGCAATCAAAGGTGGTACTGTTCCACGTGAATACATCCCTGCAGTTGAAAAAGGTGTTCGTGAAACATTGACATCCGGTGTATTGGCTGGCTACCCAGTGGTTGACGTTAAAGTTACCCTGTTCTTCGGTTCTTACCATGACGTTGACTCCAACGAAAACGCGTTCCGTATGGCGGGTTCGATGGCATTCAAAGATGGCTGCCGTAAAGCAAGTCCAGTCATTCTGGAACCAATGATGGCGGTTGAAGTCGAAACACCAGAAGACTACGCTGGTACTGTGATGGGTGACTTGTCTTCCCGTCGCGGTATGGTGCAAGGTATGGATGAAATTGCTGGCGGTGGCGGCAAAATCATTAAAGCTGAAGTACCTTTGTCTGAGATGTTTGGTTACTCCACATCCCTGCGTTCAGCAACTCAAGGTCGTGCAACATATTCCATGGAATTCAAGCACTACTCTGAAGCGCCTAAGAACGTTATCGATGCAATCGTAACATCGAAATCTAAGTAATTCGTATTAAAAACCTGCCCCATGCCGGGGTAGGTACTATGTTAATAAATCGTTCTTTTTGAAGGAAGAATAAAATGGCAAAAGGTAAGTTCGAACGCACCAAGCCGCACGTCAACGTCGGTACAATTGGTCACGTTGATCACGGTAAAACTACACTGACAGCAGCGATTGCGACAGTATTGTCCAAGAAATTTGGCGGCGAAGCAAAAGCCTACGATCAAATTGACGCAGCACCAGAAG